>JAFTAC010000643.1 GCA_017458805.1 Victivallales bacterium
ACCACTAACCACTAACCACTAACCACTAACCACTAAACACTAAACACTCTTTTGTGAGGATTGGGCGACAAGTGAGGAGAGTGTGATGAGTGCGAGGACGTTTGGCAGGACCATCAGCTGGTTGAACATGTCCTGGAGCTCCCAGACCAAATCGTTCTTCACGATGGTGCCCAGGAAGATGAACAAGACAGCCAGTATGGAGTAGATGACGACGTACTTGCGTCCGAAGAGATATTCGAAGTTGATTTTGCCGAAGAAGTTCCAGCTCAGGATGGTGGAGAGCGCGAAGAAGACGAGGCAGATGGCGACGAAGACGTTGCCGACAGTTGTGTTGGAGACAGATGCGAAGGCAAGCTGCACCAGGTTGGTTTTCTGGAGGCCGCAACTGGCAAGAAGTTCGGAGTAGGTCTCGCCTGTGGCGTGGGCCAGCGGGCCGTCGCCAACGTAGATGGTGGAGATGACGATGAGCGCGGTCATGGTCAGTACCACGAAG
The DNA here is from genome assembly GCA_017458805.1 of Victivallales bacterium. Taxonomy (GTDB): domain Bacteria; phylum Verrucomicrobiota; class Lentisphaeria; order Oligosphaerales; family Oligosphaeraceae; genus RGIG3456. The sequence continues at coordinate 494 of JAFTAC010000643.1, forward strand.
GTGTCGATGAATACGCCGACCATGGCAGCCATGCCCTGGGTGTGGGGCGAATCCACGTTTGCCATGGCGTGCGCATGCGGCGTCGAACCCATGCCTGCCTCATTGGAGAAGAGCCCGCGCTTGACGCCCTGGCTGATGGCAGTTTTCAGAGCATAGCCGATGCCGCCGCCAATGAGCGCCTCGGGGTTGAACGCATATTTGAAGATGAGCCCGAAGGTCTCGGGGATGAAACGGATGCGGACTAGCAGCAGGATGAGGCCGCCGGCCATGTAGATGAGGGCCATCAGCGGGACCAGTTTTTCGGTGACGCGTGCGATGCGGTTCAGTCCGCCGATGAAAATCAGGAAGGAGAGCAGGGCGACTACCAGCCCGATGCTCCAGGTGGGCAGTTTGAATGCATTGTGACAGACTTCGCCGATGGAGTTCGCCTGCACCATGCAGCCAATCAGCCCAAGCGAGATGATGACTGCAACTGCGAAGAAGACGGCGATGCACTTGCCGAAGAGATTGGGGAAGGCACGCTTCATGTAGTAGGTGGGACCGCCGTGGATGGTGTGCTCGTCCAGTTTGATGCGCGTTTCCTGCGCAAGAACGGCTTCGGCATAGATGGTGGCCATGCCCAGGAAGGCGATGAGCCACATCCAGAAGATGGCGCCAGGACCGCCCGTCAAGATGGCTCCCGAGGCTCCGACGATGTTGCCTGTGCCAACCTGCGCGGCGATGGCGGTGAAGAGAGCCTGGAGGGAACTGAGGCCTGCGTTGCCGATATGTCCGTGGATGCTGAAGTTCTTGAAGGCGTCCTTGAAGCCCGCGCCCAGGCAGCGGACCTGCACGAAGCGCGTTCGAATCGTGAAGAAGAGGCCAGTGACCACTAGCAGCGTAATCAGCACGTAGTCGGAGAGGTAACTGTTGATGGTGCAGACGAGGTTGTAGAGTGCGTTCATTGTGCGTTGTCCATTGTATATAGGGGTGAAACACCTATAACATAATGCCACAAGTGAGATTTGACAAATGCGCAGGATGTATCCATTCGCCTAAAAAAAACGATTGAACAGTAGTTTTTTTTGATTACTGGTTAGCAATATTCGCAAATGCGTTGTATAATTATAGGTTGCAGGGAATATACACTCAATATTAACATTCAAGGCTACTCAATGAAGAACCAGGATTTCAATTACGATGTCTTTCCGAAGGTGCTGAAAGTCGGGAAGAAAGTCACCGTCACCATCCGTCCCAAATATGACCATGTGGCTGTCAAGGAGGGGCATACATACACCTTGTTGCTTTCTGAGCGCGAGACCTACGTCAAGAACGAAGTGCCGCTGGTTGTCAAAAACGGCGCCTTCAAAGTGACCTTCACGCCAGACATGGAGCAGGAGTACACCATTGTCCTGACGGACAGCTGGGAGAACAACGGTCCTCGTTCCGTCAAGACGGAGTTCTGCTTCTATGCGGTGGAGAAGGACTTGTTCGCATGCCGCCCCTGGAAAGGTGATTTCCACCTGCACTCCTGCCGTTCCGACGGCAAGGAGAGCCCTGTGTTCGTGGCCTCCAACTACAGGCGCGCGGGGTTCGACTTCTTTGCGCTGACCGACCATCACCGCTACGCGCCCTCCCTGGAGGTCGTCGAGGCGTTCAAACAGCTTGACACGAACTTCAAGGTCTTCCCTGGCGAAGAGGTGCATCCGCCTCGCAACTGCGTGCATCACGTCAATTTCGGCGGTTCCTTCAGCGTGAACGACCTTCATCGCCAGACCGAGCAGTACGAGAAGGAGGTTGCGGAGATTCAGAAGAAGCTGCGCATACCCTACCTGAAGGGGGACGACCGCTACCGTTTCGCTTCGTCGCGGTGGGTTTTCCAGAAGATACGCGAGGCGGGGGGCATCTCCATCCTCTGCCATCCCTATTGGATTACAGGCGACCATTTCAATGTCAGTGCCGCCCTGCTACGCGCCTTCTTCGAAACAGGGGAGTTTGATGCGCTGGAGCTCATTGGTGGCTTCTGGAAGCACCAGACCGAAGCGAACTCGCTACAGGTTTCGCTGTGGAGCGAGCAGCGTGCCCAGGGGAAGAAGATACCTGTCGTCGGCATCTCCGATTCGCACGGCACCATCAACACGGGGCTCTTCAACTGGTACTACACCATCGTGTTCGCACCGACATGCGAGTTTGCCGACCTGAGCGAGGCAATCCGCGCAGAGCACAGCGTGGCCGTCCACGCCATCGAGGAGGAGGCTCCGCAACTCCACGGTCCCTTCCGCTATGTGAAGTTCGCCTACTTCTGCCTGCGTGAGATTCTGCCACTTCATCATGAGGAGTGTGCAGAGGAAGGGCGCCTGATGATGAAGTACTTTGGCGGCGACAAATCTGCTGCCAAGATGATTGCCCTTTGCAAGGACCGCATCGCCGAACTCTACAAGAAACTGTGGGCCTGAGGACACGACTTAAGCCGCACTGGATGCGGTTTCTCCATCTAAAACGCATGTCATCTATGAATCCAACAATAGTCAGGAGAGTATTTGCGCTGGTGGTTGCCTGTGTACTGCTGGCACCATTGAGCGTGGTCTGTGGAGCCAAGGCCCCTGCCTGGAGTCTGCCTTTGGCGCAGTTGCAAGACGATGGAGCCGCGATGGATGGCAATGCAGCAGAAGCGGACGTGGAATCCGTTGAAAAGGAAACCGTCCGCGTTGACATCTCTGTTCTGTCACCGCCGCTGAAAGACTATGATAAGGCGAAAGGGGAGGTCTGCGGATTCACACGGAACCTGCTTGACATCATTTCGCGGGCGAGTGGCTTGACATTCCTCTATCTGGAGCCAAAGGGCTCTGCCGAGGCCAGATCTCGGCTGGCGAAGGGAGAGTCGGACATCTGGGTTTGCTATGGTGGAAACTGCGAACCCATGGAGGCGGCGGAGCTGGGTGAGGCGTGCGTGATGCTTCCCATGGTCAGGGTTTGCCGCAAGGGCGAACTTTTCACCAGCCTAACTCGCCAATCCCTTGCCATTTTGAAGGGTGACTACACCAACAGGGGTATCTACGACAACGGGAAGGGCAGGGCGAAAGAATTCGCAAGTATGGACCAGTGCTATGAGGCTGTCAGAAAAGGGGAGGCCGACTACCTGGTGGATTATCTTCATGCTGCTCAGAACAGGCTTCTGCGCTCCAGCAAATACAAGGGGCTGGTCATCCAGCAGATGCCAGCAAAGCGCGCAAAATCTCCCTTCCGCTTTATGTTCAGCAAGAGATTTGACCCAGCTACGAGGGATCTTTTCGAGAGGACGCTTTCCATTATTCCGCCAGACGAAATGATCAACTGCCTTGTCACTTCCTCTGTCCCACGTGGGAAGCCAGCCATCTCCACGGAGAAGGTGGTGGCCATTGGGGTCTGCATTGTCGTGCTGGCTCTCCTGCTGACGATTCTTATCCTGAACCACCAGCGCCTGCGCTCACGGGATGTGGTCAATGAGCTGGAGGATGCCAACCGAATGGCAGAGAGGAGTTTGCGCGTCAGCAGACAGTCCCAGAGCTGCTTGGAGTTCCTGTTGAACAACCATGACAAGCGCCAGGCCTTCGAGTACATCTGCAAACTGGTTTGCCTGGAGACAGGCATGGAGCAGTGCTGGATTGTCCTCTTCGGCGAGAAAGATGGCGATTCCCCTACCGATGACGAGAATAATCTCTTCTTCTATGTGGATGACGGTGCCGATGGGGGGCATCTCCATGCTGTCCAGGGGCAGGAGGAGTATGACTTGCAGCGGAATACGCTGGCGGAACTGGTTGACCAGAACTTGCCTCTCGACAAAATCATAGCCAGAACTCTTCCCAGCGGGAAGTTTCTGATTGAAGTGAACGACGCGAAGCGGATGGAGACGGCCTCCCTGCTGGTCAGTGATTTCTTTGAAAGGACCAACGCGGGCGACCTGGCCATTTGCTCAATCCGAGGCGCAGACGGCAAACTAAGTGGCTACGTCGCACTGACGGGCAGCGTCTCATTCTACGGACCTGAAGACGAGCAGGAAGGCGGGATTGGGCAGATGCTGGACGTCTATGTCCATACCCTGAATATTTTCATGAATGCGGAGGACACACGCCGTCAGCTGAACATGGCGACCGAGCAGCGCGAGCGCATTTTCAGCGCGTCCCCTGTCGCGATGATCATGTATGATGCAGAGCACCAGGTTGTCATGTCAAACGACAAGGCAAAGGAGATGACGTTTGGTATGGAACGGCACCTGGGGCCACGCAAGTGCATCCACGCCTTCTGCGAAGGGAAGAATCCTGAAGAGTGTCCTGTTCGCCAGGCCTGTGCAACGGGCAAGACCAGTGTCACGGCTGAAAAATACGGTGGGCGGATGTACAGTGTCTCTACTGTTCCGATCTACGACAACGGGATTGTGGTGAATGTGATGCAGACCTTCACGGACCAGACGGCACTTTTGAACAGCGAACGTCATTTCAAGAAGACCTCTGAACTTCTGTCGGGCATTCTCTCCACCATGCCTTGCGCGGCCTTCATCAAGGAATGTGGCGACCAGATTCGCTATCTGCTTGCCAGCGACTATCTTGAGAATGCGATGAACTGGGAAAAGGGCTATGTCAAGGGCAAGACCTGCCGCGAGCTTTTTGGAGACAAGGCCGAGGCCTTTGATGAGAGCGACCGCTTGGCGCGGGAGAATGGCACCTGGTCTGGCATGCTGTCTATGAAGACTCCAAGCAAACTGTTGAACCTGTTTTGCGTGAAGCGCCATATCAAGGACCCTGATGGCCACGACATGATTATCGGTGTGGAATTAGACATGACGGAGAACATCAAGCAGAGGCGATCGCTTGAGATTACGCATGAGGCACTTCAGACCCTTCCAGTTCAGAAGAACGCTCTGGCCTGCCTGCCTCCCATGCTTGCGAGTTTGAGCAACCTTTTGGATGCATCCACCCATCTCGTCGTCAAATACGACGGCGACAACACTGTTGCACCCAATTTCTGGAATCGGGACGGTTTGGAAACTCCACCACCTGCGCTTCTGGAGGCTATGGGAAGTCTGCGCAACTATGATGTACCCGCCCCCTTGCTAAAACAATATGGTACCGAGGGGGTAGTGGATGAAGTGGTTTCCGCCCCCCTCGATGCCGCTCTGAAGGCCGTTGGTGCAAAATCTGTGGTTTGCGTGCCTATTTTCCATCAGGAGCAACTATGGGGCAGACTATGCTTCTTCAAGCAAAGCGAGGAACCCTTTAGCCAGGTGGACTGCTTCATCGTGCAAGATGTCGTGAAAATCGTCGAACTGGCGTTGCGCCGCAGCAGTGTGATTGACGAATTGGCGGCCAAGGAGCGGAGGCTTCACATGGCGCTGGTGGACGCGAAGGAAGCCGCCAGTGCGCGCGGTGAGTTCCTGGCAACGATGAGCCATGAGATTCGCACGCCTCTCAATTCGATTATCGGCATCGCAAAATGCATGGACGTGCAGGACTTGTCCTTGGAACAGGCGCACGAATATGCCCACGACCTCAATCAGCCCTCCAATGCCCTGTTGCATCTGCTGGATGACATCAATGAATTGAGCAACATCAGTTCGGGACATCTGGACTTGCGGAGTGGCGTGTGCAATATGGGGGCGTTGTTTGACGAGTTGAAGGCGGAGCTTGCGCCCAAGGCAAACTCGGCAGTAAAGCTAGAAGCGCATGTCATCCCCAAGGAGTTCCCAGTTCTCAAGTTGAACGACCATTGCATCAGGCAGTTGCTGGATAGGCTGATTGGAAACGCCCTTAAGTTCACCGAGGCTGGCATGGTCTCATTTGGGGCTGCTTTCAAGCCCACGAGTTCCACGTTGGGCACGCTTGAACTGGAGGTGAAGGACAGCGGTTGCGGAATTGATGACGTGATGCAGAAGATTATGTTCGACCCATTTGTGCATCATGAAGTTCGGGGACGTTGCATCGAGTCTGGCATGGGATTGGGCTTGCCAATTGTCAAGGCGATTGTCGAAAAGCTGGATGGCACTGTGACAGTTGACAGTGCCGAGGGGCAGGGAAGCTCCTTCCATATTCGTATTCCGAATGTCGAGTTGGTGTCCGCTGTCACCACGAAAGGGGCGGATCAGGCGACTTCTGAAGAACCTGCCCTGCCCAAGGGACTGCGCATTCTGGTGGTGGATGATGTCCCCCTTAACCTCAAGATTACCTCCAAATATCTTGAGCGTTTAGGAGCCGAGTGCCGCATCTCGAACGATCCCAATGAGGCACTAGACATCTTGAAGACCTGCAAGGTGGATGTTGTGCTTACAGACCTATGGATGCCCGGCATGAACGGCTTGGAGATGGTGAAGGCCATCCATGCGATGCCAGGCCTTGAGAAATTGCCTGTTGTTGCCGTCACGGCGGACATCGAGGTGAAAAACGATTCAGAGGAGAAAGAACTGGTCGATATCCTTCATAAGCCCATTACGCGTGACAGTCTGCGTAATGTGCTTTTGAAATGCATTGGAGCATGATTCGTTTGGTGCGTTGCGAAAAGCGGCGCGGAACAGATTAGAGGTGAAAATGAAAGTTGTATTGAATCCAGATGCGGAGATTGTCAAGAAAATCCGCGAGGGACTTGCTCGCACGGGGGGCTACTGCCCCTGCCGTCTGGCCAGGACACCAGATACGAAGTGTATGTGCAAGGAGTTTCGTGACCAGATTAAGGATCCTAATTTCGAGGGGTTCTGCCATTGTTTGTTGTATAAAAAGGAGAAATGAAGATGAGCAAATTGATTTTGTCTGCTTGGGACCACTATAGTCGTTATGCGAAGGACGGGAAAATCGATATGGAGTTGATGAGGCGTCGCCTCGGCATGGCCGCAGATGCGGGCATCACGACCCTTTTTACCCTGCCCGACAGAGCGGGTGTCCTACCGTTTGACCCCTATCTGGATGTCGCGCTTGAACTCGGTCTCAAGGTTCATGTCTGGATCATTCCCTTTGACAGCCCGCAGCTGCATGACAAGCTGAAAAAGCGTTTGATGGACGCCGAGCATTGGGATGGCTGCAAGGAGAGCTTCTACCCCTGCGTGAA
>JAFTAC010000644.1 GCA_017458805.1 Victivallales bacterium
GCAACAGCAGCAGTCTTCTGGCACCGCTACCTCCAAATACAAGTGGGGCAACAAGTTGGCCGAGCAAATCAAGAACGACAAGCAGACCATCGAGATGATGAACCTCTCCCTGGACGCCATCAGCATGAACATGATGCTGGCCATGAAGGAGGCGGCCCGCAGTGTCTTGGAGTTTAACCTGCCCAAGGACGGGAACGGTGACATCTCCAGCGATTACCTCTATTCCCTGCACATACCGACAGGAAGCAACCCATACGGGGCCACCAAGGACGGCGACGCTTCGCTGGCGGGCATCTTCTCCCCTGTCTATAATACAGAGGAGTATGAAACACTCTTCCTGAACATGATGGATGGCGAGGTGCATGACTCCCTTGTCAAATACTTCATGGATAATCAAGGCTCGCAGGGGGGGCTCGGTGGCTTGCTCAGCGGTGCGCTGGGAGGACTCTTTGGCGGCGGCGACAAGGGGGGCGGCGTTGACCAGTGGTTCATCCGCACCTATCCCGATGAGACGAAAATCAACAACAAGAAGAACATCAAGCCTACTTCCCAGTCCTACTATGCGGAGGGCATCAGCCGCTCCTACAAGAATGCGAACCGCGAGGAAGGCAAGTGCCTCCTCGGCCAGAGCCGTTCGAACCACATCATGTCCATCGGCGACAGTGCGGGCATCGGCGGCGGTGATGACATTTTTTTGATTGGAAAAATCTTCGGCGCGATTCTCGATTCGATTAAGCAGCAGATTGACCTTTCCCCGACTTGCATCAACCGCCGCAGCCGCTTCCCCGAGATGTGCAGCAAGGTTGATGATTCGGTGGCATTGGTTTCCCAGTACCGCTGGTGCAGCGCAAAATGGTTCTGCTTCTTCGTTGTCTATCCCTTCGGTATCAAGTGGTTCCACCCCTTCTTCCCGAAGTTCTACTGCACCGACCACGGCTATGGCTTTTTCTGGATTGTAGAAGAGCTGGATGCCCTTTTCAACGGTAAGACCCGCAAAGACTACCGCAACTGCTTCATGGGATTCGACGACAAGTTCATTTTCAAAGGACATGCCCGCATCTACGGGGACGACCGCGACCTGGTTGACGAGCAGTATGTCGGCACTCCCGCGCGTCCGTGGCTGCTCAATGAGAAGTTCTTCAATGGCGGCGGCACCATCTCCGTCGGTCTGGCGCGCCGCCAGCGGAACCCCTGGCAGCGTGTCTTGAGCTGGTTCAACAACTACGATGCCAACAGCCCCAATGTCAGCAACGGCCTGATGTCCCTCTTTAACATCAACCCCGACAATTTTATCTGGACGGCCAGCACCGCACGCGCCGCCTATCGCCGCTATAAGAATGTTGCTGCCAATGGGGGCAGCTCTAGCTGGCTCAATCTGGATAACGTTAATGTGATTGGAGCTATGCCACCATCACTTTTTAGCCAAAATGGCTGGAATGGTAGCGGGCAGTCAAACGCACCACAAGAGCAGGGTGAGCGGAGCTATGACATGAAGTACGACGTCTCCGCATGGCCCGAGGCTCTCAAAATCGACTATGGCTCAGGTTCCACGGGGGCCATGAAAAAGTTGCGTGTCGGTTGTGTCTGCGACAAGGGGGATAATATGGAGCGCCTACAGTACGCCTGGAACCTGGGCACGCCCGACTGGGATGCCACGCTTCTTCCCGTGCGCTACAGCAAGGGGTATATGAGCAAGTATGAGGCTTGGAAGGAAGGCGCTGGTCCCTGGGCAGGCGGTGTTCCCGATGGCGAAAGCGTCTTTGAAATCCTTGCTGGCCTGAAGTGGAACGGTTTTGGCGACCACTCCTCCAACGAGATTCGTGGCGTCAACATCATGCAGACCACCAACCAGGAGGGCAGGGGGCTCGGCAACGTGCGCGAACTTCAGAACCTCAAGATATACTAATGAGCATGAATACACACAACGATAACCGCCAGCTAAAGCTGGCGGCACAGAACAGGTGCCTGTCCTGTGCGCCGCACTTTAGTGCGGTGGAAAGCGCGGCGGAAGAGCCCCGCCAGCTACAGCCGGCGGCACTGGACAAGAGCCTGTCCTGTGCGCCGCGTTTTTGCACGGCGATTGGCTGTGATCGTGGCTCGGTGCTGACGGAGTTCCTGCTCGTGGCTCCTCTCTACCTGGTGCTGTTCGGGGC
>JAFTAC010000070.1 GCA_017458805.1 Victivallales bacterium
TAAACCATAACGGAGAAAAAACATGACATTCAGAATTGCAGTTGCCCTGTTGGTGGCCTCCTTCATCTCCTGGGGGCAGCCCCTTTCCATTGGTCCTTCGGACATCGCCAGAAAAGTCAAGGTTTCTGGCGGTGCAGGCAAGATTTCTTCCAAAGAGTGCCTGGAGGTGCAGGCGCAGCCATGGGACAAGACAGCGTTTTTCCAGGAGAAACTGGACTGCGATGTCAGCGCCATCCAGCAGATTGAGGTCAGCTTCATGTCAAAGGCGCCTGGCTACATAGGCTTTGCCAGCAATACCGTGCAGGAAGACGGTTCACACAAGGGATTCGGCGCCCCGATTCAGTCCATCCTGCCCGACGGCGAATACCACACGTATGTATTCGACTTTTCGACGAATCAAATGCACACGGGCAGAATGACCAACTGGGAAGTTCGCTTCACGGGCAACCAGGGGCCAATCGGGGCATGAAATCCATCAAGGCAAGGGGCATTGTGAACCGCATCGCCGACGCGGACAATCTGGTTCCAGGCAAGCAATCCCCTGTTGCGCAGCTTATGCCGCGCTCGCGCTGCATCCTCAAATGGGAGGGGCCAGAACCAGCCACATTGTATAGCAATTCAGTAGTATTTGTTTAGCCGTCTCTGCTCAAATTGCAAAGAGAAAGTAGAGAAACAACCACAAGGTGTCCGCCACATTTTTGAGGCACTTCCTCAAATCTCCTCGGCGAAAAGCAGGTTTTCACCGTGGAAAACAACTGCCAGGCGAATGAGCGTGACAGGGCCGTTCGGCTTCAGGCTCCATTCCTCCAAGATGTGGTGGTCCGCCGCATACTGTTCTAACTGCTTCCTCGCATCAGCACGAAGCACCGCCTTCGCCTCCTCTGACACCTTTTCGGTCTTTTTGATGTACTTGACCTCGACAAGCACGGCGTATGCAATATCAGGATGGATATGGAGGCGAGGGGCCAGCGAGAGGTCTGCGAAGCCAAAGCCCGCACAGTGCTCGGTGCGAACATTGTACGCGCTCCCCGCCGAAAGCAGCGAAGCAAACGCCGCCTGAACGGCCTTCTCGCCATCCATGAGATCCCGTGCGCAAATGGTCTCCTTCAAAACCAGCGAGGCCAGGTCAACGACAGGACGCCAAGCTCCGGTTTTAGCCATGACACCAAGGAGCTTGGCTATTTCCGTAGTACGTGGATTCACGTTGCAGCTACTGTTGTAGCCCATAACCAGAAAATCTGCCACAAACTGCCGCATCAGCTGGTTTGGGATGATGAACTGGACGCCTTCAACATCCCTGTCACCTATCGTCACCATGCCGTAGTAGAACAGCAGGGAAAGAAAGCTCTTTGGCTTCGCAAGCGTATCCGCCTGAAATGAGCGCACGAGTTCGGTGGCCACACAGCCATCAGCCACAAGCCCCTCCAGCGCATGGAACTTTCCATTGACCTTCCCGTTGGTGGTGACGATGTGCTGGAGCTTGTGGTAGTCAGTCCGCAGATTTTCATCAACCATGCTCTCGGGGA
>JAFTAC010000645.1 GCA_017458805.1 Victivallales bacterium
AAGCACAAAAAAAGCCACGCACGATGTGCGTGGCTTTTTTGCGTGTGCAGGAATCAGAAGAAGTTATTTCTTCTTGCCGCAGCAGCCCTTGGCGCAGGCTTTAGCTTCATCAACTTTAGCCTTTTTCCAGTCGGCTTCCTTGACAAAGGCGGTGAGAGAACGGCCATCCTTGGTCAGGGCTTTGAAAGCGTAGCGGCCATTCTTTTCGATTTTGACCTTCGCAGTCACTTCAGCTTCCACTTTGGCTTTGGCTTTGACGTCAGAGAAAGACCATTTCATTGTTGTTTCCCTTCTTTTGTTGGTTGTTTTTTTCCTAATCGCTAGTTACAACAAGCGATTGTTATCATAGCCACCTATAAAATAACGATAGTTATGACATTAACAAGTAGCAATAGCGAATTTTTTTAAAAAAAAGTGTATTTTTTTTAATTTTTTTTTAGGACAGTCAGAAATTAATGCTTTATTGCAAGCATTGCCTTCCATAAACTACTAGTAGTAAAGTTTGTATGGGTATTGAATGTCAGATAATGGTCGCAGAGGGTATGGATTTGATTGGTGTCATAGCGGAGTTCGACGAAAAAGTGGAGCAAATCTCTGGGGATGTATTTACGCGCATAGAAGGACGAGCGCAATTTGCAATTGGCGACATCGGTCCAAATGAGGGTGGGGTTGTCTTCATCGCAGGATTTAGGGATGAGGACGGAATGGGAGTGGAAGTGGTTGAAGTAGAACCCGCTCAAATGGAGGCGTGCGAACTGTTCCATGACTTTGAGGCCGAATCCCATGCGGATGCGTGACTTGTCGATGAAGGCTCCTGCGGGGGTAAGCAGACTGCCGTCATAGGTGTCCTCTATGTATTCCATAATGACGTAGGCGGATTTGGCGAAGCCGCATTGGCGAGATTCGCCGCAAGCGAGGATAGCGGGGATTTGGATGCCGATTCCCTGCAAGAAGGCAGCATTTGCGACATCAAAATATCCAGCGGAGAAGCCGAGGCGCTTTAGCAGGTCTTCGCGGGAAAAGTCATAGAACTTATAGACGATGTATTTGCTTCCAAAAGTTTTGGGGAGGCGAAACTGCCAGACCTCCTTGCCTAGCGTATGGCTGATATAGGAGCCCTTGCGGATGGCATTGGGGTGTTTTTTCAGCCACGCGGCAATAGGGCGAAAATCCTCCCTGCACCAGTCCCATGAGGTCCAGCGGGAGGGGGCGATTTCCCTGATGAAATCACGCATCTTCACCTTGCCTTGGTGATGCAGCGTGTGGCTGTCTAAGTTCGGAGTTTCCATGTCAGTTCAGAAGAAATAAAAAAGATGAATATAATATAAATGAGAAAGGGGGCAATCGCAAACTAGATATATGGGAAAACTGGATTATATTTAGAAGAAAACAAAAACAACAAAGAAACAAGGAATGAATATGGCCATAGATCCGATGAAATATCCAGAGCCGCCAACGCGTGAGGAATGGGGCTTTTTGAATGAACTGAAGGCAAGGGAAGTGCGGCATGTCTTGTGGGACAGAAAGGCGGGGGCTGGGGAACTGGATCTCTCCTGGGGCGTCAATTACAAGCTGGAGTTTCCCGATGAAGGGGGACGGCTTGAAACGGCGTTTGACGATTTGAAGCAGTTTGCCATGGATGTAAGGCTGCCGTTGGGGCAGGGAGTGCCCGTGCGGCTGGTCAAGGTCGATAAGCTGGATGGCTACGAAAGCTATGCAATGGAGGTGACGGCGGATGGCGTCACGCTGACGGCAGAGGACACAGAAGGGATGCGTCGGGCGATTTACTATTTTGAGGACCAGTTGGCGGGGCAGGATGGTCCGTTTCTGCCATTTGGTCGTGTGCAGAGGAAACCGTGGCTGAAGAACAGGATTTCGCGCTGCTTCTTCGGTCCCATCAAGCGTCCCCCGTTCAATCGGGACGAACTCATGGATGACATGGACTACTATCCCGATGAATACCTGAACCGCCTGGCTCATGAGGGCATCAACGGACTGTGGCTGACGGTCGTCTTCCGCGAAATCGCTGAAACATCTTTCACAAAGCGGGACAAGGACGCGCCGCGCCGTCTGGCAAAGCTGCGCAGAACCATCGACCAGTGCCTGCGGTATGGCATTAAAACCTGGATATTCTCCATTGAACCGCGTTGGCTGGACGAAAACGACCCGATTCTCAAGGAGCATCCCGAACTGGCTGGTGCGAGGGGATACGCGAATCAGCTGGGCTTCTGCCCGTCATCTCCAGCTGGCCAGCAGTATCTCTATGAGACGATGAAGGACATCTTCACGCAATTGCCAGGCCTTGGGGGATTGCTGAACATCAGCCATGGCGAGCGGATGACCACCTGCCTCAGCTCCATTCGCGCCGATATGAATGGCGAGGTCAAGTGCCCCAGGTGCTCGAAGATTCCGAAGTGGCAGATCTTCTACAACACCGTGAAACCGATGATTGAGGGGATGCGCGCGGCGAATCCAGAGGCGGAGATGATCAGCTGGCTCTATCAGCCACAGCCCACGCAGGTGCGTGGAGACTGGGTCTATGACATCCCCGAACACGTGCCTGAAGGAGTCACGCTGCAGTACAACTTTGAATCGGGTGCGCAAAAGAAGCAGCTGAACCGCGTGCGCAGCGGTGGCGACTACTGGCTCTCCTACGTCGGACCGACGGAGATATTCCAGCGCGTGGCGGACAATGCCATCAAGGCGGGTGCGAAGATATCCGCGAAAATACAGGTGGGGTGCTCGCATGAAGTGGCGACCGTGCCGTTCGTGTCGGTGCCAGGCCTGCTTTACCACAAGTACAAGGCGATGCATAAATGCGGCTGCACGTCGGTCATGCAGTGCTGGTATTTCGGCAACTACCCAGGCATCATGAACCGTGCAGCTGGAATGCTGGCCTTCGAGGATTTCCGTGATGACGAAGAGGGCTTCCTGCTGCGCCTTGCACGGCCCCAGTGGGGACGCCATGCGGAGGCGGTCTCCAAGGCGTGGAAATGCTTTACGGAGGGGTATTCGAACTATCCGCTCTCCAATGACATGCAGTACTATGGTCCTATGCACGCGGGCATCACGTGGCCCATGTTCTTCGACCTGGAGAACAAACCCTTGGCGCCTACGTGGAAGCCTGACTTCCCGCCAACGGGCGACACCATCGGCGAGTGCCTAGAGAACCACACCCTCGAAGAGGCCCTGATGCTCACCACCCGCATGGTGGAGAACTGGGACAAGGGTATGGCTTTGTTGGAGGCGCTGAAGGGCGAGTTCAGCGGCGACCGCGACCGTCTGCTGGACATCGGCGTCTCTAAGGCGCTGGACTTGCAGTTCAACAGTGCGCGCAACATCTTTGAGTACTACCTGTTGCGCCGTGACTACAGGAACCCTGCCACCGCTATTCCGCAGAAACTGGCTGATGTTGAGAGGATGCGCGTGCTTCTCCAGGCGGAGATGCGCAACGCGGAGGCTATGAAGGAACTTTGCGAGGCGGATTCAAGACTGGGCTTCCATTCGGAGGCGGAGGCGCACCAGTACTGCCCTGCACGCCTTGCCTGGCGTGTTCAGCAGATAGCCGAACTCATCGCGGGACCGATTGATGAGGCCATTGCGGCACTGAAGCAGGGCAGGGTGCGCGAAGAGCAGTCGGAGTTCATTCGCAATGTTGCGCAGTACGATGCATCAAAGGCGGAGCCCGTGCGCAACGGTTTGACGGAGTGGAGCGTCTTTAACGACACGGAGAAGTGTGAAATCGTCATCACGCTCAAATCGCTGGCGGAAAAGGGTTCGACCGACGAGTTCAAGCTGTCGATTATGGACAACTACGGCACCTCATTCCCCTGGAGCATCGATGTGACGCGGAAGAGCGTGCAGGACGCGCAGGGTGCGTGGCATTCGGTGGGTTCGATGACAGACAGCAACAACGCGGCGGCGGTGGATTTTGCCGATGAAGAGGACGGCTGGTGCGCAACGGTGCGCATCCCGAGCCGCTTCTGGGGCGATGTGCGAAACTTTGACAGCTTCTATCTCTACTTGCGCCATCGCAGCAGCCAAGAGGGCTACTACTACACCTGGCCGCAGGAGACGGAGCCGCCCCGCCATCGCCTGAACCTCTTTGCGTTCCAGGCAGACCACTGCGGGAGGATCTTCAGGAGCTTGCGCTCCTGACACAGGACAGAGGAGCTTGCGCTCCTGACACAGGACAGAGGAGCTTGCGCTCCTGACACAGGACAGAGGAGCTTGCGCTCCTGACACAGGACAGGATCCAAGAGCTAAAGCTCCTGACACACGACAGGATAATCAATTATGGACTTAAGCATACTAGAAACAGGCAACGCAAAGGCGGCTCTGCCGACCCCGCATTTCCCTACGCCCTTCCAGGCGGTGATATGGCGCAACTGGGGCATGGTGCCCCGCGAGCGTATCGCAAAGGCACTGAAAACGGATGTCGCCACGCTGGACAAACAGGCGGCGCTGCTGGGACTTGTGCCAGATGATTCAATGTGCGAGACCTGGCTGGAGCGCGGCTACCAGACCATCATCCGTCAGAACTGGCATCTGGTTGACTACGAGCAACTGCTTATCATGTTGGATTGGACGCCTGAAAAGCTGCTTTTCATCCTGCGCGAGGACGACTTCCTGTGGATTAAAATGGGCAGCCAGAAGCCGATTGTGGAACCGCCAGTGGTGGTTCCGCTAAATTCAGCCCAGGAGGCGGAGACAAAGGCGCTGGTGGCTTTTTTGGCGCAGTGCGACCCATCGCCTGTGCGCAAGGAAAAGCCGTTTGAGTTCATTGAGGCCATCCGTCCCTGCGGACCTGCCGCCAATGGCGCGCCTGGATTGCGCATGGTCTATTCTTTCTCGGCCCCGTATGGCGACCCACTGCTGAATCCTGCATTGAATCCCTTCCCCGACAATCATCTGGATGCCTACGCGGCTGCGGGTGTGAACGCGCTCTTCCTGCCAGGCATCCTCTATGCACTGGTGCCATGGCTTGGGGAGGATAATCCCCTCTCCGATGGCTGGCAGACGCGTATTGAAACCTTGCGCGATTTGTGCAAACGCATGAAAAAGCGCGGCATCAAGCTCATCCTCTACATCAACGAGCCGCGTGCCCTGCCAGAGAGCTTCTTTGCGGACAGGCCCGACTGGAAGGGTGTCAAGGCCAGTAACTCCAACATCTATTCTCTGTGTACGAGCAATCCCGAGGTGCTAGCGGCGTTGAAGAACGCGATGGCGAGGCTATTCACGATGGTGCCTGAACTGGGGGGCATCTTCTGCATCACGATGTCGGAGAACCTAACGAACTGCTGGTCAAAGTCCAGTGTAGAGAATCCGCCCTCATGTCCGCGCTGTGCACCACGTGGGCCAGCGGCGGTGGTGGCGGATGTGCTGAAGGCGTTCGTGGAGGGTGCGCGCATGGGAAATCCAGATGCGGAAATCTACGCCTGGAGCTGGGCATGGGTGCCGCCATGGGACGAGACACTGATTGCAGGACTGCCTGAAGGCGTGAAGCTGCTGTGCGTCAGCGAGACGCGTCTGCCGACGGCTGTCGGCGGCTACGAGGGCACCATATCGGACTACTCCATCTCGAAGCCAGGACCAGGCCCCATTTCGCGCAAGAACTGGAAGCTGGCGCGTGAGCACGGCATTGAACTGGGGGCCAAAGTGCAGGTGAACAACACCTGGGAGATGTCGGCGGTGCCGTATATCCCCGTGCCTGGGCTGGTCGAGGAGCACCTCACGCATCTGCGGAATCTGGGAGTTACGAACTTCATGTTGAGCTGGACGTTGGGTGGCTATCCAGGCGGCAATCTGCGGCTGCTGACCAAGACAAGTCGCCAGATTGCAAAGGAGGATTTTGGAGCGGCGGCGGATATGGTGCTGGCGGCCTACTCGTGCTTTGACGAGGGCTTCAGGCACTTCCCCTTCAACGGCACCTC
>JAFTAC010000646.1 GCA_017458805.1 Victivallales bacterium
CTAATTGCTAATTGCTAATTGCTAATTCAAATGGATTCTACTGTTTTCTGTCGTAGATGTAGATGTGCTTGAGGGAGGCCATAGGGGTGGTGGTCAACTGGACGGTGAAGTAGCTGGTCTTCATCTCCTGCGTACGGACCATGCAGACCAGCTCATCCTCTATGAGCAGGACGACGCCTTTAGGAAGTAACGTGAAGCGGAACGAGAACCAGTCGGTCTCCATTTTGGGGTGGATGTCATCAATGACATGCGCATTGCCGTTGACCGTGAAGACAAAGCTGTTCTTTTTCTTAATGTGGTCATAGCTCCACTTCAGGATGGAATGGTTGGTGTCGTCGGATACTTCAAAAACCATCTCGCCATCAACAGGATGCCTGGCGGTAAAATCCAAACACTGTCCGGGGAAAATGGCGCGCATGAGCCGAATGGGAGGCGTTGTCTGCAGGGCAGTCATGACGCTGGGCTTGTCGTCCGTGTTGTACTGATCGACTGTCCAGGCGGCACGTTCCCCTCGCCAAAGGCTCAAGGAGCTGCTGAGGGAAATCATGCGCACCTTGAAGTACTTGTTGTGAATGTAGCGGTAAGAGAGCGTCAATGCTGCGAGCATCAGCACTAGCAGAGTGATGATGTTGACGCTCTTCCAGAAACGAGCGCGTTTCTGGGTCCAGGTGGTCACTTTTCTGTCAGGCAAGCGATCCAGGGCCAACTCCAAGTCGTTCAACAGTTCTTCATAACTCTGGTAGCGCTCTTCTGGGAGGAGCCTGCCCATTTTCGTGATGATCTGCGAAAATCTGCTAGAGACTTTGACGCCCATCTCCGCCGGTGACGGAATGTCGTGTTCCATCTTGTATTCCAAGAGACTTTCGCGGTCCTTGAACTTGAACGGTGGCCCCCCTGTGAGCATGAAGATGGCGGTGCCAGCCAGCGCATAGATGTCTGAGCGGAAGTCAACCTCCCCATCATCGAAGCATTGTTCAGGGGCCATGTAGTTTGGCGAACCCATGATGTTGCCGGTCTGTGGTTCCACCTTGATTGTGGCGTTTTTGGGGGCAGTATGGCTGGCAATGCCGAAGTCGCAGATTTTGATGCGCGTCTCCGGCAGCTCGAAAATCTTCTGCAGGCTAAGGCCCTCGATAGGAACCTCCGTATAGACGAGGATATTGTCGGGCTTCATGTCCCGATGGATGAACTCCTTGCTATGGATATACATCAGTCCCTTGACGACGCTGATAAGGATGATGATGACCAGTTCCTCAGGAATGCTCTTGAAGCGCTTTATGAGGTCGCGGATGCTGGTGTGGCCAGGAATATACTCCATGACGAGGTAGATATTCTGATGATCCTGCAACAGCTCGTAGATGCCGACGATGTTGGGATGGTTGAGGGCGGCCATGGTGATGGCCTCCGTGGAGAGCCATTTGCTGTACTCTGCGTTTTTGGTGTCAACTTTCAGGCTTTTGATGGCCACCAGGCGGTTGAGCTGCTTCTGGCGCGCCAGGAAAACCGTCCCCATCCCGCCATGTCCCAACTCCGAAATGAGTTCATAGCCTTCAAGGTGGATGGAACGGCTCTGCACCGACAGCGGTGCCCCCTCAAATATCACACCCTCTGTATTGGATGGTAGCACAGAAGTGGCGTTCAGCTCTTCTTTATGTTCTTCTGCCACGTTCTGTTCTCCCGTTACCCTTTTTTCTGTAGAGGTGATTTCAAAAACAAAAGGTCTTGCTTTGAAATTACTGCTAAATGACCGCAGTCAACATAACTGCACATTAATTATACCCCCAAAAAACATCCATGACAAGCGTCTTCCAATAAGTTTTTGTGGTTTTGCAGTTGTTTGTTTGCGTTTTCGTATTCATCCCCTTGTCAGGAGGCATTTAAGCAAATGGGGGCTGTTGCAAAACATCATGAAAACATCTTTTTCCGCGTGCTTTTCACGCGGAAAAAGATGAATCTTCCTACAGGGTCATAAGACCCTGGCTACAGTTTTGCAACAGCCCCGTTGACTCCAATGAAAATGCACGCCCCTCCAGCTAGAGGACGCGTTCCTCCCGCAGAGCCTAAATGCCCTGGGGACGAGGCTCGTCCTCTGGCTGAAGGGGCGAAGAACTTGTTTGGTGGGCTAACGGGCGCGTTCTGCGCACCAACTAGCCACTCCAGTACAAGTACTAGATGGCGGAGAA
This sequence comes from Victivallales bacterium, assembly GCA_017458805.1. Lineage (GTDB taxonomy): Bacteria > Verrucomicrobiota > Lentisphaeria > Oligosphaerales > Oligosphaeraceae > RGIG3456. The sequence continues at coordinate 2,184 of JAFTAC010000646.1, forward strand.
GCCCAGCTCCAGGTCGGCGAGGATGTCGTTGACATCCTCCAGGCCGACGGAGAGGCGCACCATGCCAGCCTCGATGCCAGCGGCGACGAGCTGTTCGTCAGTGAGCTGTCGGTGCGTCTCGCTGGCTGGATGAAGCACGCAGGTGCGGATGTCGGCGACATGGACTTCATTGGAGGCCAGCTTCAGAGAGTTCATAAACTTCATCGCTGCCGCACGGCCGCCCTTGATGACCATGGAAATCACGCCGCTGCACCCCTTGAGGTACTTCTGCGCCAGCGCATGGCATGGGTCGCTCTCCAGGCCAGGGTAGATCACGCGCTCGACCTTCGGGCACTTCTCCAGATACTTGGCGACCGTCAGCGCGTTCTCGCAGTATTGCTTCATGCGGACGGCGAGTGTCTCCAAACCTAGATTCAAGAGGAAGGCGGAGTGCGCCGCCGGATAGCAGCCGAAATCGCGCATAAGCTGCATCCGCGCCTTGATGATGTACGCCATCTTGCCGTATGTCTTGGTGTAGGAGATGCCATGGTACGATTCGTCTGGTTCGGTGATGCCAGGGAAGTTGCCGCTTTCCCAGTCGAACTTCCCGCTGTCCACAATCACGCCGCCGCCCTGCACCGCATGGCCGTCCATGTACTTGGTGGTGGAGTGTACCACGATGTCAGCGCCGAAGTCGAAAGGCTTGCAGAGAATTGGCGTTGCGAAGGTATTGTCCACGATCAACGGCACATGGTGTTTGTGCGCAGCTTTGGCGAAGCGCTCGAAGTCGAAGACGGTAAGCGCGGGATTGGCGAGGGTCTCTCCAAAGACAGCTTTGGTGTTCGGCTTGAACGCCTTGTCGAGTTCCTCATCAGTGGCGTTGCGGTCCACGAAAATGCATTCGATGCCCAGGCGTTTCAGGGTAAATGAAAAGAGGTTCACGGTGCCGCCGTAGATTTCGGTCGCGCTGATGAAGCTGTCGCCTGCGCTGCACAGGTTCAGAATGGAAAGCAGCGATGCGGCCTGGCCCGAGGAGGTACACATAGCCCCCACGCCACCTTCCAACGCGGCAATCTTCTCCTCCACCGCCATCACCGTGGGATTGCCGAAGCGTGAATAAATCAGCGAGCGTGTCGGGTCATCGAAGACGGCGGCGACCTCCTCGGTGTTGTCATAGACATACGTGGTGCTCTGGACAATCGGAACCACGCGGGGCTCTGAGTTCTTGGGCGTGTAACCTGCGTGAAGGCATTTGGTTGCGTCTTGCATTATGGGGGCTCCTTAATTAGAGAGGTAAATTAATAACTCGCACGAAATGCGCGAGTTTTGAAACTACCTCTTAAGATAATGCAGCAATAGTATTCTGCCACCCGTCATGGGCAAAAAATTCGCTAAAGCTACTATTAAGGACGAGGATTCTTTTGCAGATCAATTCCCCATGGCGTCAGCTCGTCAAAGCCGCTCAAGATAGGGCTTCAAGAAGCTGATTCGATCGTAGTTCGCGCTGAGCTCCAGCCGCCCCTGGTTGTCTTCGAGGAGAACATTGCAAACAACGCAGAGAAGGCAAATTAGCCTTTTACGCAGAAAAGCCGAATCATCTCATCCAGGCGGGCAACGGAGTCTGGGCCGAACTTCACAAGCGAGTGTCGCACCTCAGACAGCGTTTTCTCCCGCATGTCGCCCGACTTCGAGAAAAACTTGTCCGCCAGGCAAATCAACTTTTCAGGCAGGGTTTCTGGGAAGAAGTCCTGTGGCGGAAGCGGAAGCTTCTGCGCAAGAATCTCCTGCTTCGACAGGCCTGAGCCCGTGTGCCGCTCGCAGATGCGTGCGTAGGGCTCCAATGCGGCGTCATACGAGCGCAGCATTGCAGCTCCAATGACGCCATGGGCAATATAGTTCTCCGTGCCAACGCACAGGATGCTTGGCGCATGGCAGCGGCAAATGCCGATGTCGTGCAGCATGGCGCCGTCGGCTACCAGCTGTGCATCTAGTTGAAGGCCCGAACACGCCAAAATCTCCAGCGCCTTGTCCCGCACCTGTTCGCTGTGCTTGAGAAGCAGACGGCGCAAAGGGGTGTCTTCGGGGTAGAAGTGATATAGTATTTCAAGTGCGTTCATAGCTATGGAAAAAGGGCCGCCCTGTTAAGAGCGGCCCTTATCTGTCCTGTGCCCGAAGCGCAAGCTTCGGGTCAATTATTTACAGTCCCATCTTGGCGCCGCGTTCCAGCTCACCGAGGGTGCGGTTGGTGGCGGGGGTGTAGCCCTTGAGAGGCATGATGCGCTCGTGGATGGTATCGAGAATCCAGCTGGGCTGCGGGAAGTATTCCTTCTCGTGCTCGGCGGCGGGGCTGACCCAGTTGTGGGAGCCGACGACGGCGGGCGGCGCATCCAGGTAGTCGAAGGTGAACTGCGTCAGGTTGGCGGCGATGTTGTGCATCGCGTTGCCGCGCTCAACGGCCTCGTTGATGAGGACGACCTTGCCTGTCTTCTTGACGGAGGCGATCAGCTTGTCGTAGTTCAGCGGGTTCAGGCTGCGAAGGTCGATGACTTCGGCGCTGAGACCATACTTCTCCTCCAGTTCCTTGGCGGCGTCGAGGGCGACGTAGAGGGCGGGGCCAAAGGTGATCAGAGTGATGTCCTTGCCTTCCTTCTTCACATCGGGCTCGCCAATCGGAATCTCGTAGTAGCCTTCCGGCACGCCCTCCTTGTGGAAGAGCTCGCCCTTTCCGTAGAGCTTCTGGCTCTCCAGGAAGATGACGGGGTCGGTGCCCACAAGGGCGCTGTTCAGCAGACCCTTGGCGTCATACGGCGTGACGGGATAGACGATCTTCAGGCCAGGAATGTGGTTCATCAGAGCGGACCAGTCCTGAGAGTGCTGCGCACCATACTTGAAGCCGACGGAGATGCGCAGGACGACGGGCATCTTCAGCACGCCGCCAGACATCGCCTGCCACTTGGAAAGCTGGTTGAAGACTTCATCGCCAGAGCGGCCCAGGAAGTCGCAGTACATCAGTTCGGCCACTGCACGGCCACCGCACAGCGCATAGCCGACGGCTGCGCCGACGATACCAGCTTCCGCGATGGGGCTGTTGAAGAGGCGCTTGTAGGGGATGAGCTCGGTCAGGCCGCGGTAGCACGCGAACGCGCCGCCCCAGTCACGGTTCTCTTCGCCAAAGGCAACCATGGTGGGATCGATGAGGTAGCGGTGCGCCATCGCCTCGAAGACGGCGTCCGTGAAGGTGTAGGCAACCATCTTGGAGTAGGGCTTGCCGTTCTCGTCGATGCCGTAGCGTTTCTTCTTCTGGATGCGCTGGTACTGCTCGTTGTCCTCCAGCTTCTGCAGGACTTCAGGCTCGCGGTCGGCGAACTTCTCGACCTTCTGGTTGCTGAAGGTAACGGTTTCGATGTACTTGGAATCAGCGGTCTCGTAGGGGGAGATGGCGGGGTCGATGGCCAGCTTGAACATGTCGAAAACCAGCCCCTGCACCTGCTCACGGGTCTTGTCGAGCGTGGCGGCATCCGCCAGCTTGTTGTTGACCAGGTATTGATAGAAGGTGCCCTTGCAGTCGGCGTTGACGGCGCACTTGCCGCCGACGGCGTCGGCCTCGAAGAAGCGCTCCAGCTCTTCCTTCGTGCGGTAGCTGGACGCATCGGACGGAGAGTGGCCGCCCAGGCGGTAGGTGACGACATCGAGCATGGCAGGGCCCTTGCCTTCCATCAGGATGGCCTTCTTGCGGGCAACGGCGTCAATGACAGCCAGCGGGTTGTAGCCGTTGACGCGCTCGGAGTGCATCTCTTCGGGGTTGACGCCCGCGCCAATACGCGCCATGAACTTGTAGCCCATGGTCTCGCCGTTGGTCTGGCCGCCCATGCCGTACTGGTTGTTGAAGCAGTTGAAGAGGATGGGGAGTCCAGTGCCCTTGCCGTTGTCCCACAGCTCGCGGTACTGGTCCATCGCGGAGAACATCAGGCCTTCCCACACGGGGCCGCAGGCGAAGGAGGCATCACCGATGTTGCAGACCACGATGCCCTTCTCGCCATTGACGCGCTTGAAGAGGGCCGCGCCGGGGGCGACGGAGCCCGAGCCGCCGACGATGGCGTTGTTGGGATAGATGCCGAAGGGGGTGAAGAAGCAGTGCATGGAGCCGCCCCAGCCCTTGTTGAAGCCCGTGGTGCGGGCGAAGATTTCAGCATAGGCGCCGTAGATGAGGAAGTGGCGTGCCAGTTCCTTGACATCCTTGCAGCCACACTTCTCGACGACCTTCAGGGTGGCGCCGCCGAAGAAGTTCTCCATAATGTCCATCA
>JAFTAC010000647.1 GCA_017458805.1 Victivallales bacterium
ACCTCATCCATGACCGCGACCCGCTCTTCACGGGCAAGTTCACGGACATCCTCGAGTCCATCGGCTGCAAAACCAAGCTGATTCCGCCGAAGACGCCCGAGTACAACGGCTACATGGAGTCCTTCATCGGCAGCTTCAAGCGAGAGTGCCTCAACCACCTCATCCTGACCAGCGAGGAGCAGCTGAGGTACGTCATCGGGGAATATCTGGAGTACTACAACCACGAGCGTCCCCACGCGGGGCTTGGCGGGAGGATGATTAAGCCGCGACCGCAGGACGCCGACGGCGAGATCGTCTGCACGGAGCGTCTGGGCGGCCTGCTCAAGTACTACCACAGGGTTCGGAGGGCGGCATGAGGGATTTTTGTTATACCGCCATAGGGGCAGTTCCAGCCGACGGGGAATTCACCCGAGAGGCAGGAGCATCCATTGGCAACCCCGAAGCCAGACCTTTATGCGAAACGCATATCCCGCCAATTTTGAGTACAACTGCAAGGCGTGGGACATTCTCCGCACTGCCCGAAAACACATCATATTTCCCGAAACGCCATAAAGGTCTGGCGATGGCGTTTTCCTGTCAGGAGGCCATAGGAGAATGATTTTTCCACCTAAAAATCGGTCGCGGAGCGTTGTTTCACGCAATTCTTTTAACCCCGACCATTCATTTTCCATAAGGCACTTGGGTCTTTGCTCAAGTGCCTTTCTTTTTGCTTTTCCTGCGTGAAAATACGCACGAGACGACGCGGTTTTCTCTCTGGAGAAGCATTGATGGTGGGCCATCGGGAGACCTGGCGGAATTATCCGCTTTATCTTCTCCGTTTTATAAAGGCCAGGGACTTTATACGCTGAAAAAGGCGCTAACTATTCTTGTTTCAGGCACTTAACTTCTTCCAGTTGCCGTCCCTTTGCGCCTCCCTTCGCCATTTTGCATTCCGTAATGGCGAAGGGCAATTTTCCCTCTGATTCTCTGTCTCGGCAGCCTCCCGCAGCAATCCTGGGACCTCGGTGCCTCATTTATCATATCGACTGCGTTTCCCTCTGGTAAAATGAGTTCAAAGTTAGGGATTCTGTGAATACGCTCGAAAGTCAATCAATGGATTCCATATAGGCAAGAAGTTCCTTGACGAGCTTATAGACGGTGGTTGCAGGTAGTATTTGGGGAAGATTCCTCACCCATGCTCATGGAGACACTTCTACCTTATCAACAAAGCCTTTCTATGAATGGAATTGCGCCATACATCCCGTTCAAATAGTCTTTTTCGAACGATGCGTCATTCCGGACTTTCTTGCCGGTCTTCTGCTCCTTGAACTCTATCAGCGAGTACAGATGTGTCCTTTCGCAATTGTCCTTCTCGGTGAAGAAGATTTGGTCGCGTCTGTAAAGATACTCGTCTTCCTTCGTCTGTGGATTGTAAACCTTGAAGCTAAGCAGGTTCGTATCGTGCGTGTTGAAGATTAACTGCGCATGATGTGGGTTGTCCTTTCTTGAGTTAAACATCTTGACTATCTGCCGTGTAAAAACGGGATGCAGTCTTGAATCAAGCTCATCGACGACCAGGACGCCTCCTGTTTCAAGGGCTTGGATTATAGGCCCTGCAAGTGCGAGCGCCTTTTGCGTGCCAAGGGATTCGTGGCTTTCAAAAGGCAGCAGCGTCTCCCCCTCGATGGTCCCGTTTTCTGCATAGACATGATGTCTGGTAAAAATGGAAACGACATTCTGTTTCTGAAGCAGAACCGAACCGTCCTTGTTGGGGACGGGCAAAGTGATTTCGTTGTTGACCAGCTCAATTCCCTCTACATTCATATCGGCATTCTTCAGGAATGCGACTACTTTGTCCTTGAATGCTTGGTTCTGCTGGATACGAGCAAGCGTATATCCAGTGAACACACCTGGCTCTGCTGCCGAAATCATGATGAATCTCTGCCCAATCCAGGCGGCAATTTTCTCCGCCTGGTCTATTGCAAATGTCGCGCATACGGAAAGGAACAGCGCATTGTCGCGTGTCCGTTCTTCAAGGCCGTTTGCCTTCGCCCAGGATTTCTCTATCTGTATGGTGTCTTCGCCATTGACAATGGTTCGCAGAAAACAGGCCTTTTTCCCTTCGTACAGCCATTCCCTGACGATTCGCTCATGTGTAGCTTCGAACCCATATCTGTATTCGCTTCCATCAAGGAAGAATGCGATTTCAAAGGATGTGGGCGTTGCCTTCGCTTCGCTGTTCAGCTGATTCCTCATGCCTTTTAGCGACAAGAGGGCTTGTCCCTGCATGTCCTGGGCAGATGACAACACCAGACGCTGGAAGAATAGCATGGCCTTATATAGATTGGATTTCCCGCTGGCATTGGCGCCATAAATCACACTGCTGAGCAGAAGGCGTCGCTTCTGCTCAACATAGGTATTGTCCTCTATGCGTTCCTTGCAGCTTGGGGCTGCCGTCATCTTCAAAGTCTGCGGACCATAGAAGGAAAGGAAATTGCCAATTGTAAAATAGACAAGCATCTTGGTTCAATTTTCGCTGTTTTCTCAAAAATTGCTTTAATTTACATCATATTTCAGAAATTTCAATCTATTTTGAGATTTTTTCTCAAATCATCGTACATCATTTCAACAAGTGCTTTATTGACCAAGAGGTCCAGAGGGCGAACCGTTAGCGCTTATTCCTCCTTCAGCAGGATGGCCTCCTGCTCCCACCACCGTGTCGGAAGGAGCCCGCGCAGCTTGGCCTGCGTTAGGCCGGCGGGGATGTCGCCGGTGACGATGCGATGGATGATGGTGGGCGAGAGACGAGTCAGTCGGATCGCCCTGGCAATCTGCGACGTGTCCTGCCCTACGGCGCCGGCCAGCTCCCTGATGTTGGCGAACTTGCCCTCGTCGATGAGGGCCTGCCAGCGCAGCCCGCGTGCCAGGGCGAGCATCAGGCTTTCATTGCCTTCGGGCTTGTCCGGCGCTATGATGCGCTTGCGTCCGGCCATGCAGCGCATGACCACAGGCACCGTGATTTCCAGATTGCCGTTGTCAAGGATTCTGCTTACGATGTTCATTGGTTCTCCTCATTTGGTTGTGTGCCGTTGTCGCCGTATGCGTCGCGGATGGAGCCGAGGCCGTCGCTCCGCACGACAAGGACCAGCTTTTCAGGATAGACCGTCACGCTCTCCAGCAGGAGCTGCATCAGGCGCTGGCATTCCCCAGGCGTGACCTCCTGCCAGAATTCCTGCCCGAAGGTCTCCATGACCTGCTTGGGCGTCATCTTGGTGGCCCTGCCCACGTTGGTGATGATTTCCGGCGCCGTCAGCACCGTCTTCGCCGTTCCAGCACCTGGTGCTCTATGTCGCCTCCAGGGACCTGGCGGATGGGGCAGTCCGACTCAGGATGCTTCATCGTGTGGACGCAGGTGTAGTAGTGGTACTTCCTACCCCTGTTCCTGGTGTAGCTCGGCGTCATGGCGCCGCCGCAGTGCCCGCATCACAGGATGCCCTTCAGCGGCGCCAGGTTCTCCAGCTTGTGCGAGCAGTCGGCCATCGGCGCACCTTCCTTCATAATCTCCTGGCAGGCTTCCCAGAGCTTCCGGTCGATGATGCCCTGGTGCTCGCCCTTGTAGATTTGGCCCTGGTAGCTGATTTCCCCGATGTAGGTGTGGTTGTTCAGCATGCGGTAGATGGTCTGCGTGTCCCAACGGCACCCGTTGCGGTTGAAGACGCCCTCCTGGTTGAGTTCCGTGGCGATTATCTTGGGCGACTGGATTTCCATGTAGCGCTGGAACACACGCCGGACTATGGGCATCTCCGTCTCCTCCGGCACCAGCTTGTGCTCCACCAGCCGGTAGCCGAAGGTGACGGTGCCGCCCACCCACTTGCCCTTCTTCCGGCTGGCGGCCATCTTGTCCCTCACTCGCTCGGTGATGACCTCGCGCTCGAACTGGGCGAAGGTGATGAGGATGTTCAGCATCATCCGCCCTGCGGAGGTGTTGGTGTTGATTTCCTGCGTCACCGAGCAGAAGGTCACTCCCCACTTGTCGAACTTCTTGGAGAGGTCAGCGAAGTCGCAGATGCTGCGGGAGAGGCGGTCAATCTTATAGACCACGATGATGTCGATTTTGCCCTCCTCGCAGTCCTTGAGCAGCTGCTTCAGCGCAGGACGGTTCGTGTTGCCTCCGGAGAAGCCGCCGTCGTCGTAGTGCGTCGGGACCAGCCGCCAGCCGTTCATCTTCTGGCTGGTGACGTATGCCTCCCCCGCCTCGCGCTGCGCGTCCAGCGAATTGAATTCCTGCTCCAGGCCATCCTCCACGCTCTTGCGCGTGTAGATGGCGCACCGTTTGATTTTTGCTTCCTTGTCTTCCATTGTCATTTCACTCCGAAGAATGCCCGTCCGTTCCATTTGCTGCCCGTGATGACCTTTGCGATGGCCGACAGGGACTTGTATTCCCTTCCTTCATATTCGAACCTGCCGTCGCCCAGGGCGCGGACGCTGTAGGTCTTTTTCTTCCAGACACGCTCGTAGCGGGTGCCCCTGACGGTCTCCAGTCTGACGCTGCGGATGGTTTTGAGGTTGGACAGCGGGTCGTTGTCGGCCAGCTGCCGCAGGATGGCCATGTCCGCTTCGGGGATGCCTCCCAGGGTTATCTCCTGGAGGCGCCAGGCGATGCGCTGGCGCAGGTTCTTCGCGTTGGTCTCGCCTGGGATGAATCCGAAGAGCTCCTCGAACTTCTCCTGTAGCGCTGTGAGGTTCTTGGTCTCCAGGGCCGCAATCTGGCGGTCCAGGATGTCGTATTTCTGAATCATTGTCGCCTCCTATGCTGTTGTAGGGCTTGCGGTCGCCTTTGGTGTGCTGCCTGTTAAAAAGGCATTGCTTTCCTGTTTATCCAATCGCTTTGCGCTTATTCTTTGGAAAACTACGGAAATAAGTGAGATTGCCTGCCGTATGTTCTGCGGCAGAGGTTGTTTTGATGACATGTCATCCTCCTTGAAGAAAGTTGTTTTAATCTCGCCTTCCGACTGGATTAATTCCAAATGACCGCTTTATGTAAGGCAGCTTACGAAGTGCGTAGCCTTGCACAGAGCAATCAACCAGTTGGAGAACAAGAAAATGTGCGAAACGAAAGACATCAGAATCGGTGACCGCGTCCGAGTCAGAAGCGGCCAGTACATCATCACCGCCAACGTCGTCGAAATCCTGGACCACGCCTGGAAGGTCAGGAATCCAAAAAGCGGCAGGGAGTACAAGGTGCTCCGCATCCTGGAGGTCATTCCCGAAGGGCGGGAGGCGCCGGCCACAGTCCTCGCCTCCCAGATGAACGCCCAGGTAGCGCAGGAACAAGTGGCAGAACGCATTGCGGATGCCATAGCGCCGACGGTGCTGCGGCAGGTCGCGGAGCAGCCTGAGTTGGCGCAGGAGGTCCTGGAGACCACGACAGCCCCTCAGAAGCGCAGCCTGATGGATGCGGCGCTGGAGGTGCTGAGGCGCGAGCAGCGCCCCATGAGCACCTCCGAACTGGTCAAGGCCGCCATCGACGCCAGGCTGTGGACGCCCACAGCAGGCAAGACACCGGAGCAGTCCCTCTACGGACGCTTCTTCACCGAAATCAAGACGGCCAGGCAGCCACGCGTCAGGAAGAGCGCTGAACGCGGCAAATTCGAGCTGGCATGACCTAGCCGCCTTCGCGGAATGCCATCCGGCATGGGTGTCTTACGCCATGTCCGGATGGTTTGGGGCTGACTTGTTTATCATCTGAATCTGCATGTGGGGGAAAATCTCCATATTTAGTGGTTATCTGGTTTCACGGACACTATCGGAAACTCTCTGGAGGTTCGAAGGTCCTTCCGAGCGCCCTCCGCTTGATTTCTGCGAGGGAGGACCCATCCCGCTTCGGTTTTTGGCCGATTTTTGCCCCCAAATTGGCCCAGAAAGGCCGTTTTTCGGCCCAATTTCGGCGCTTTCGAGGCGAAACGGGAAGAATCACGCCTGGCATCGGCGTCGCTGCTGTGCGCGATTGTGCGCGTTCCTGGCGATTGGCCTATTGGCGGGGCTTGAAGGCGCCGCAGACCGCGTCCTCATCGACCATCGGGAACATGGCTATCCTCGTTCTGGGGAGAACCTCGTCAACGTCTTCGTAGTATGGCTTTGGCGGCTGCGCCATGCAGTAGCCGATCTCAATGTCCTTCAGCTGTCTGGCTGTGCGGTATCGGTTGAAATCGCGGTGGAAGTGCTGGCACTTGGCGCAGCAGGGTTTGGTCTGATGTCTTGACATGATTGTCGTTCTCCTTTTGATTTGTGGTGTCGTAGATGAATTCCCCAATTCCCCGATATAATGGGTGGGGGTGTATGGGGGAGACGTATATACGCGTGTGTCGTGTTTGCATGGGAATCGGGGAATTGAGTATTTATATAGGAAGGGAGAGAGAGAGAGATTCCTCCTTATTTATATATAAAAGACCCTCCTGAATCGATTCCCCGAAAATTCCCAATTCCCAAGACCGATGTCCATTTCTGGCAGTCATCGACATTGGGAATGGAACTCCCGTCGGGACATTAGGCGTCCTTAAGCCGATAGACTGGAATGGAACGGTTGCCCTTGTCAATACGGTCGGCCACGATGCTGCCGTTGTCCTTCAGTGTGTCGATGATTTTCCCGAAGAGCTCCTTCGATTCGTGCGAGCGCTTCAGCAGCACGCTGTGCGGGCAGCCTTCCTTGTACTCGCGCAGATAGCGCAAGATTTTCTGGCACTTCTCATCGAAGTCGTTCTCGTAGGAGTAGGTGCTGGACAGGAACAGCATCTGCCTGGTCAGGTAGTCCGCGAAGTCGCTTCCCCATTCGACGCATTCCAGTGTGATTTCTGGATTCGCGGGACAGCGGCTTAGAGCATAAAGAAGCGACAGCTTGCAGACCTTCTCGAAGGCACGCAACCAGATGGTCATGGCGACCGATTCTTTGGCTGCCTCGTATCCGTCGTAGATGGTGTCGAGCCTTTCATTGACTTCCATCAGCCTGGCCTGCGCCTCCGGCGTCGCCTTCACCTCCATTTGCTTGGGAAACAGTGTGTCCAGGTTGCTGCTGCCGCCATAGCCCTTGTAGGTGTTGATGGCGTCGTTGACCGATGCGGGGATTGGGCAGGATTTCGGCATGTGGCCGTGTCCACGCCTGCCCGCGTCGAGGATGAGACATCGCGCCACGAGGCCGTTGTTCAGCACGCGGGGCGAGAGGGCCTGGTAGAAGAACTTCGGGACAGCAGTGCCGAATATGACCAGATGGGGGTTGGTGATGCATCTGCTGGCCGCCTGCTGCCTGGCTTTGTCCAGGTCGTTCCTGTCCTCGCGCCGAAGAGCCAGATTGCGCGGCTTGTACTGGCCGTTTGAGGCGCTGTACAGTCGTAGCATCTTCTCGATGATGCTCTCGCCACGGGCCTCCTTCGCCTGGCGCAGCGAATTGAACATGGCGTCACATTCGTCCACCTGGTAGAGCATGGTCGGCTGGATGTAGAGCGAATCCTCCAGTCCCTCGCCGGAGCCGAACTCGTCGGCCAGACAGGATTGGAGCTGGTTTTCCATCGCAAGCATGCTGTTGCACTTGCGCGGATGGTCCTTGCCGGTGCCTGGATTGGCCAGCGCAATGTAGTAGAGGTTGGTGTGGTTTCCCCGTTCGTCCTTGACCGACCTGCCAGTGATGAAGGAGAGGAATGCCAGGCTTGCGCTGAATGCCAGCACGCGGTTTGGATAAGGCGCAGTGTCCATTATCCACTGCGCATAGTCGTCCACGAAGCCAGGCATGTGGACGAACCTCTCCGGCAATGGACCTGGGTCGGGATAGGACATGACTGCCGGTGTGGTTAGAGCAGTGCTATCCTGGACACTTTTCGTGTCAATTCGGACATTATCACCGCTATATATAGTGGTGCTCTGCTCGCTCTTTCCAGATATAGTGTTCTCTATCTTGCCCAACAGTCCCGACAAGTCCACGTCCGGATGCTCCTGCGGCTGGTCGTAGCAGCCAGGCTCCAGCATCTCGCGCAGTTTGCGCCAGTCGTTTCCGGCGCATGAGTTGTGCAGGCAGCGGAAGGCCACTGCTCCGGACGGCTCCTCGATGAGGACGGCTGAGCCGTTGTCGTGCTCGTGGTTGAACGGGCACACCTTGAACAGCCACTTGCGTCCGCCGTTGTAGGGAACGGGGCTGCCAAGCTCAGGAAGATGCCCGGCAATCCACGCGTCCAGAGAGAAAGTGCTGTCCGCAGCGCAGTCCTGGTGGATTTCTGCGCTGTTCGCTTGAGTGGAGGACGCGGTGAAGTCGCGGAGCTGCTCCACTGTCACGCATTCCAGCGTGTCTGGAACGGAGATGATGTGCGCCATGCGGTGCGGACGCGTCGGGATGCTGTCTCCCTTGCAGTTCATGGTCCCAGGAAGGCGCCAGATGCGTGCCGGATTGTAGACCGTCAGGTCCACGTGGACCTTCTCGGTCGATGCCTCCGCGATGGACGCGATGGCCTTCTGGACGAGGCCGTCGTCCTTCGCGGGAAGGTCGATGCGGAAGAGCATCTGTGCGCCGTTGCCTGAATCCAGCATGACGGGCTCCGGCCAGCCGAGGCCGACGAGTCCCTTGCGGATGTCGCGTGCCAGCGAGAGCGCTGTCTCGTGCTCGTCGTCGGTGCTGGAGATGTTGCTCTTGCGCACGGCGTCGCAATCGACGGGCAGCCAGCGCCGGACGACCGTGTCCGCGTCGGCTGTGGTGGAGTTCTGCTCGGCTGGACCGATGCGGTTGCACGCCCTGGCCAGCAGGTCGGGGTCCACTGGGTTCAGCGTCACGTATGCTCCGGCGTAGCTGCGGAGCTTCGCAATGGCGTCCGCCGCCTGCGGGATGTGCTCGTAGTCGAAGTAGCCTGATTCCGTGTGTGGCCGCTGGTAGCCGGCTGTGACGGCCTTCAGGACGCGGATTTCAAACACATCCCCGGCGACGAACAGCAGCCGCAGTGCGCGAATGAGTTCGTCGCGGTCTGTCATGCTGCCTCCTCAGTCGAAGATGACGCCGATGGCCACGAAGCCGCGTGCGGTGGGTTCGGTGTGCCTGCGGAGCCAGGCCAGCAGCCTGGGTGCGTTCTCATGGCGGCTGTGGGCCAGGACGGTCTCCAGGTCCTCGCGTTCCACGACGCGGACAGCCTGGGTGCCGCCGGTGGTCTTGAAGCTGATGTATTCAGGCGCCGAGGCGACGAAGGGGTTGAGCATCTTGTCGGCCCTGGGGTAGCCCAGGATGCCGCAGATGTCGCGTGCGACGAACTTGGTGACGCCGTTCATGGTGATGGTGCGGATTGGCTGCTTGCCATAGTAGATGGTTTCAGGGTAGTTTGCCATAGTCGTGGTCTCCTTAAGTTAGTTGTTGAGAAGCGAGGCGAGTTTCTCCTGGGCCTCGGTCTTCACTTCAGCGAGTTTCTTCGTGAAGGTGTCGCAGTTGTCGATGAACTTCCGCAGGCAGTCCTCCAGGCTGGCGCCGCAGGCACCTGGCCCGCACAGGAGGTCGTAGTTGCTGAGATAGCATTGGGTTTCCGTGTCGGTGCCGGCCTTCTGGCTGAAATGCCAGCGCCCGTCCTCAGTCGCCTGCTCGGTGACGTGTTCTTCCTTCTCGGTTTTCCAGTTGAATTGCGTCATGACGGTGCCTCCTATTTGATTTTGAGCAGATAGCGGTTGCTGACGGCCTTGAAGGAGCATAGCCACTTGCAGTCGGCCTCCTTGAACACCAGGCCCTCGCGCTCGTTTCCACGGTCGGTCACGCCTTCCGCGAAGAGCAGTATGTCGTCCACGGTCGGCAGCTCGGTGAACACGTCCATAGCCGGATCGATGACCTTCACGTGCGGCAGTCCCATCGCCTTGCAGAGCTCCACTCGCTCGCCGGACGGTACGTAGCAGCCGTTGGCGATGTCCCAGATGCGAAACACATGGAACTCGTGCTCGGTGTAGAGGTCGCGGTTTCCGTTCACGCCAGGACCGACAAGCTCGCCCTGGACGGCGATTTCGCGTCCGGTCTCACACAGCCTGGCCTCAAGGTCGTACTTGAGCACCGTCCGCTAACCAACCGCAACCAGCCGGAGGCCAGGAGCCTCCGGTAAACTTATGGAATTGCAGTTGAAACATTCCGATTGGCGAATTATATTATACCGATTACAAGATTTCATTCCGATACAAGGATTCACGATGATGACAATTGAAGAAGTCGCAAGACAATGGAAGATTTCAGAACGACGTGTCCGCCTGCTATGCAGCTCTGGACGCATCGCCGGTGCGACGATGGTCAATCACAGCTGGCAAATACCTGATGACACTCCCAAACCTGAAGACATGCGCTCCAAGCGTACGCTCGCAGCACTGTTGAAGGATATTGAGGCCAGGAAACACCAGCTGGACGCCTGTCGTCCTTTGACGCAGGGGGAATTGGAACGTCTGCGGGAGGAGTTCGTCATTGAATACACGTACAATTCAAATGCCATCGAGGGGAATACTCTGACGTTGCAGGAAACTAGCCTGGTCCTGAAAGGCTTGACCGTGGGCGCCAAGCCGCTGAAGGACCATCTGGAGGCCGTGGGTCATCGGCAGGCA
>JAFTAC010000648.1 GCA_017458805.1 Victivallales bacterium
GCAAAAAACGGGATGCAAAGATGGACACTAGCGTGATAAAGAGACTGGGGTTAATAATGTTGATTGGCTGCATGGCTGTTGCAAAGGAGTTCGGCGAGTGTTTTGTTTCGCCAGAAACCGTTGTCAGCAAGAATAATGTCGGTGTGGTGGAGGCAGATGGCAAGAGCTTGAAGATGACATATAAGACGGTTGTCAAGAAGGGGACGCAGTACCAGATTGCGCGCGTGACCTTCCCGAAGCCTGTCAATATGCGCGAAAAGACGCTTCAGTTCCATCTTTCTGCAAAGAACAACAGTGAGGAGAGCATTCTCTGCGTGGCTATTCGCTTCTACAACCAATCCGAGGCGGTGAAGCAGGGCAAGGGCGAGGAGTCCTGTCTCAGCTTCATGCATTGGGCGGACAACTCCTTGGATGCAGAACTGGATATCAGCCTTCACCCCGATTGGTGTATGCCCACGACATTCCACTATCAAACGGACCTCTGTGGTGACCGCATGCCGACCGATGTCAAAATGTGCGACATCTTCATCGGCTCTGTAACCCCCAACGTGGAGATATCGGTCGCCATGTCAAAATTCCGCTTGATTGACCAGAAGTATGGGCATACTGCCAAACGCGAAGGTGTGTTTACAATCCCCTGGAACCGTGTGCCAGTCTATGCGGACAAGCCAGCCAAAGTGCGGCATCCCGTCGGCACCATCAAGGCGGAGGACGTGGCTCGTGCCCGCGAAAACTACAAGAGGCACGAGTGGGCGCGAAAGAGTGCCCAGGCACTGAAAAGCTGGGGCTGGGAGTGGATGGAACGCGACGAGGAGGCAATCAAGTTCTGGATTCCCGAAGATGACTCCTGGTTCAAGTGCCTCTGCCCCAACTGCGATACGCAGCCAGAATTTGCATGGCGCGGGAAAGACGTCCTGCAGCCCGATGGCCTGCACATTAAATGCACGAAGTGCGGGATGGTTTTCCCGAACGACCAGTACCCCGAAAACAGCACCTACACCATTACGACCGTCCATGGTAAGACCAAGACCATCAAGTACTACCACGGAAAAGACCAGATAGCTCAGGGTGAGAACTACGGACCGCGCTATCACCTTACGGGCGAGGTGAATCGCCTGAGGCTGCTTCACTTCACACGCATCTTTTCGCTGGCGCAGTGGTATGCCATCTCGGAGGAAATCGAGTGTGCGAAGAAGGTGCGCCAGGTGCTGTTGCGCCTCGCTGAAGTCTATCCGAACTACTCCGTCAAGTACCGCGCCACCGCCTACGAGACCCCGCGGGACAAATTCATGGGCGGCAAAATCGCCGCATGGAAGTTCACGGACAGCTCCCTGCTGCCCAATGTGCTGGACGCCTACTCCCTCACCTACAACAGCGGAGTCTATTCGGATGCGGACAAGGTGAAAATCGAAAACGGTCTTGCACGGGAAATCAAGTGGCTCTATACTGCCTGGCCCCCCACGAGGGACAGCTGCTCCAATGCCGTCCCTGCGCACATGAGGGTCTGCGCCATGGCCGCCGCCGTGCTGGGCGACCATGAATTGATGGACTGGGTGATGAAAGGCAGCGAGGGTTTCCCCGCCTTTGTGCGCAAATACTACGAGCGTGATGGTCATTGGCACGAACATACCCCAAGCTATGGTGGCATGGCCACTGGACCAATCATCGGTCTTGTGCGTGTGCTTCAGGGCTATCGCGACGCCGAGGACTACACTGGCGACGACCGCTACAACGGACTGGACGCCTTCAAGCTGATTCCCGAGCTGGACCTGGTCTTCACAGGCTATGCGGCTGGTGTCCTCCCCACGCTGACCTATCCTGCGACCAACGATTCAACCGCATCGTCTGCACCCTCCCTGATATGGCTCCAACTAGCTGTCGATAAAGCACCTAATGAACGCAACAAGGCACTGTTGCAGTACATTTCGGGGCGCTATGGCGACCGTGCGGCTCCTGGCCAGAACGCGCTCTTCTACCGCGAACCAGATGCAGAACCAGGCGATTCGACGGTGGTTCCCGAGGCAGCTGCGCAGGCGCGCATCTTCCCTGGCGGCGGCTGGGTGATGCTGCGCCGCCCCGAATCCTTCCGTGAGAGCTGTGCCATGGTTTTGACTACGGGGCGCAAGTCGCACGACCACAACTGCACGCTTGGGCTGACTTACTCCGATTTTGGGCGGGATGCCTCCAGCGACTTGGGGTACCTCTCAGCCTGGCATCCATACGCCTATTGGCTGCGCACTCCGCTGGCGCACAACCTGGTGGTGGTTGATGGAAAGTTCCAGGAAGGTCGCCGCATGGGTTACAATGAACTCTTTGCTGGGACGGGGAGCATTGTCGCCTCCCGTACAGTCGGAAAACAAGTATATAAAGCTGCAACAGCCTACGAGAGAACAGTTTTCAATATGCCGCTTGACGGTGGAAAACGACAGTACATCGCAGATTTCTTCCATGTCAACGGAGGAAACTCACATCTGTGGGTGTTTCATGCTGACGGGCAGGGCTATTTCCCGCCTTCGGAGATAACGATGCTCCCC
>JAFTAC010000649.1 GCA_017458805.1 Victivallales bacterium
ACCTCCGATCTCTCCATGCATCCTTCAAGCACTCCTCTGCAAATACACTCCAGGTCATACTGCGCAAATGCACCAAATAACAGCTCCTGACATGCCCCCCTCGCATCCTCAATAGCCCCCTTGATTGACGAAAACGTGTCAGAAGCTTCCTCAAATGCATCCAGCCTCTCATTCAAAGCATCTTCCAGATGCGCCCGAATATACTCTCGAAGCCACTTTCTGAGCAGCAGCTCCCTGGCGTGTTCACGGCAAAACAACTCCAGAAGCCCCTTTCTCTCATTATTCACGTCAAAGGAGACCAGTGCAAAAGTCGCAAGTTTCCTCGTCTCGTTGAAATGAGAGAAAACGGCATAGCCTTCCTCAAGCCGATAGGAAAGAGCCCCTGAATAAAACTCTGTCTGGCGCAAGCCAAGGCCTTGCTTCATCAAAGCCTCATAACTCTCCTGATAAGCCCCATCCGCAGAAGCCCCTTCCTTGACAAGGCACATAATGAGAATCAAGGCACAGAAACAGATGCGCTTCATTTCATCTCCTTGACGGCAATGCCGATTCCCTTGTCCCTAAGCAAGCCCTCGTCCACCCGAAGGTCAGCTTGGGCTGGCTTGATTACCTCTACTTCCTTGATGTTAGATGATTTTACCTTCCCTGCCAAATCACTCCAAAGCCGCTGATACTGGCTTGGCCGCATTGTGGCCGTGTAACGGTCTGGACAAAACACCAGAACAATCCCGCTTTTACCACTGTTGCCAATCTTGTCTGCCACGGCAGATATGTCTCGCTCATTCGTTATGGAATAAACGCCATTTGACTGGACGAAAGTGGCATCCGAAAGAGATGGGCAGCCTGGCCGCTTCTGACGAACAGGTTTTGCAGACGCCCCCCCATCGGAGGATTCTGGAAAACTTGATGCAGCATCGTTTTTGAAACGCTCGCCAGTGCGTTCTACCGTGTGTTCAGATGACTTCTCCACGTTGCCCACTGGTTTCTCCACCACGCGCCCGGTGCGCTCGGCGGGTGCCTCCACAACGCGCGCGGCGGGCGCCTCCACAACGCGCTCGGCGGGCGCCTCCACAACGCGCTCGGCGGGCGCATCCACAACGCGCTCGGCGGGCGCATCCACATCGCGCTCGGCGGGCGATTCCACAACGTGCTCTGGGGAGTCAACTGTCCTGCCAGAACTTTCCGTGTCGCCCGAACGGGAAGCATTGTGAACAAACATCCAAATCCCCAAAATCAAGACCACACCCAAAAGCAAAGGCAACCAGGTCAAATACTTGAATGGATTATTGCTGGATTGCACGTCACCACCGGCCACGCCAAAGGCAGGCTGCCAGTTGACCGCCTCGCCATCAAAATGACAGGTCACGTCATTGACGACAAGCTCCCCTGTGAACTTGCGCCCAAGGGGAATCTGCTCTGTCAGGGAAAAACAACGCCACTCCAGGTTGGAAACCGTGGGACGCGAGTTCTTCACCATGATGTATGTCTTTCCATGCTCGTCCTCAATATTCCGGACAACGGCCTTGGGGTCGTCGAAAGCCATTCGCACAAACAGGCTGGCGCCATGGGAGATGACCTCCACAGACATCCTGTCCTCCTGGTTATATGTGCGAATGGCTTCCGACTGCATGACACTGTGATGGACGATGCGCTTTCGGGGCATCGTCCATTCCTTGTTCCTGTCTCGGACTATCAGTCAGTCGGTAATCTCGAGAAGGTAGTTGTTTTCGTTGCTGGGCTTGAGCTTCCACTCGAAGTTGATTGCGGTGGGGGCCCACATCCAGGCGTTGTTCTCGCCTTTGATGGCAACCTTGCAGGTGCCCTCGAAGATGATGCGGGAACTCTTGCGCTGCTCCGGCGTGCCGTTCAGCAGGTTGAAGAACTTCATCAGCTTGTTAAAGGTGTCATTGTTGATTTCCGTTCCATTGCCGCCTTTGGTGACCTGGTCAACGGCAATCGGGACAACGGTGCTGATGCCGCCCTTTGGAATCATGAATTCGTCAAATTTGACCTTGCCAACCTTGACCTTTTCCTGCTCATAGGTAATGACAACCTTGTCATCCACAATCTTCTCAATCTTCTTCATAGACTTGGCGGAATCCGTCAGCGAGACAGTCACATCCAGCTCCTTCAAGCGAATGTCCTGCTTCTTGTTCGCCCCCAGAACCTTGTCGGTGAAGTTGTCAAAGGTGATGGCGGAGTTGAGGATGAGGTAGTCCTGGGGGCCACGACTGACCTGGAGGGCGCTGACACCCTCGATTTCAAAGCAGGTGGCGGCGTCCAGGGTGGTGGAGGCCTTCTGTGCGGTTGCCGCGGCGGCAACGGAGAGAACGAGTGCGAGAAGAAGCTTTTTCATTGTGTTTTCCTTTTGTTGTTTGTTGTTTGTTATCGTCGCGCCAACCTGGCGCAAAAACTATCTACAAAACAGAGGTGTATTTCTGGAGGTTGTTTCCCAGTGGTTGAAGAAACTCCTCGAATCGCCTCGGCAAGACCGCCCCCCCGACTTCGGAACCAACCATACGGATAATGTTGTCCGCCTCGTTGGCAGATTCCTTCGAGTCCTCTTTACTCCCGTCGGTCGATTCTTTAAGATTTCGCTTCACCCAGTCCAGAGCCAGACTGCGCTTTCCGTAGTAGGCCAGCCTGCCTCCACGAGCTAATAGCAGCAAGTCGTCGATTTTTCTAAACATTTCGTCAGATGGCTGGTGAATTGTCATGATTATGCAGAGTTGCTTGGACTTCGCGAGTCTGGAAAAGGCCTCCATCAAATCCCTCGAATCGCCGGAGGAAAGCCCCGACGTCGGCTCATCCAATATCAGGACACTCGGTTCCAACACCAGTTCATGGGCGATGTTGATGCGCCGACGCTGCCCGCCGCTGGGATAGTCACCTTGCCACTCCATCTGGCCTATCTGCTTCTTGACCGTCGATTTTCCCGTGATGGTCATTGTTTCAGGACCATCCAATTTCAACACCTCCAAACAGGAATGCACAATGCACTGATGAATATCCTCCTCGGAAAGAATTCCGCCAAACTGCATCTTCACCCTGTAGCGCAACGACTCCTCCGTTGTCAGTTCAGGATACATCACATCCCCTTGAGGGACATAGCCCAGTTTGTGTTTCCTCAACCCTCCGTAAAAATCATGTATCCGAATGGCATTCTCAACGCCCTGCATATCCACAAGACCATTCCCTAGAAGGACGCCAGAGGGCCGGTCATACCCGCAAAGCATCTTCAGGAAAACAGACTTTCCAGCGCCCGACGGCCCCATGATTGCCGTGATTTCACCTGGCGAGGCCTGCAGAAATGCCCCATTGCAGCCAATATCCTCGTCACGCGGCCCAAAACGCCGGAAAAGCCTGTCCGTCTCCAATACATACTGCGGCTTCATCTCCGCAGGAAGCATCCCCCTCACTTCATCCGTGTAGTCTTCACCATTGTCTCCAAGAAGCCTTTTGGAAAGGAAATCGTCCTTTGCCTCCGAGGTCTCAGGCTCCAGAAACTCCTCCCTGAAAATAAGCTGTCTTTTGGCGGATGTAATTGTACGCCACGCATCGCGGGGTACCCGGCTGTTTCCAAGGTGGCACGATGGCCCGCCCTCCTTAACCCGCAACCACAAAAACGGCAGCGCAGGCTCAGACCACAGTTCGAAATGTTCGCTTCGCAATATGTCCATTTCTGAATGAAGTCCCCCTCAAGCCCTGCTTCCCGCAAGGCTTGAGGGAAATCAGCCAAGTGCTTTATTTGGCAGAATTGATTTTCATTGTCCAAATGTCCCAGACAAGGCCGCGGTTGGAGCGGAAGAAAACCGTCTCGCCATCGGGTGCGAAAACCGGCTTGTCGTCATGGGAGCCATTGGTGGTCAGCTGGGTCAGGTTGCCGCCATCAATGTCCATGATATAGATGTCGTAGTTGTTCTTGCCCTTGAGAATCGAGCGGCTGCTGGAGAAGATGATTTTCTTGCCGTCCTTCGACCAGGTGGCGTCAATGTCGTTGAAGTCGCCGCTGCCAGTGGAAAGCTGGGTCTGGTTGCCGCCGTCGGCATCGCAAATCCAGATGCGGGACTTGTTCTTGCGGATGTCGCCCTTGAGATACAGCAGCTTGGTGCCGTCGGGACTCCACTGCGGAGCATGGCCTTCTGTCAACTGCTCGGGCATGCCGCCATTGGCAGGCTTGTTCCAGATATAGGCCGGGGCGTTGCTCCCAGGCAGGATGGCAGCCCAGTAGATGTGGTCCGTCGCAGGCTTCAAGGCAGGAGAGTAGTCGGCGGTATTTCCCATCGTGACCGTGCGAAGGCCGCCCTTGCCGTCCAATTTGAGGTTCCAGATGCCAAGGCGCCCATTGCGGGTGGTGGAAAAATAAAGGGTGTTGCCGTCAACAGATGGATTCGGGTGAATGTCAAAATAGTCGCCCTGTGTGACGGCCTTGCGGGGAGCCCCTGCAAGGCTGGTGTTCAACTGCCAGATGTTGGAGCGGTATTCGGTCTTGTTGTTGTTATTCAACTCTTCAAGAATGGCAGTCACAAGTGTCTTGCCATCAGGAAGAAGACTGAAACTGAGGATGTACTCGCTCTGGGACTGGTTGGTCAGCTTCTTGCAGGAGGAGACATTCGGGGAGTGCTCGCCGATGTCCGTATCCGAGAAAATCGAGGCGCTCATCACCTTGATGCCGTCAGAGGTCGGCACCAAATCGAGAATGCGGCGCCCGGAACCATCCTGGTCCATCGTAAGGTTGACCTCGGAAGGCGTGTTTTCATCAATGGTCATCTTGGCTGGAAGCCAGCCCTTCATGCGAACTTCCACTTCGCTTGCGCCGGAGTCATCAATGGCAACCCCTCTCATCGGGGTCTTGCCAACGGATTCGCCATTGACATACAGTTCCGCACCGGAAGGATTCGAATCGATGGCGAACTCACGTTCCAGTGAAACACTGACATTCTTCGTGCTCCAGAAATCAAAGGGAACTTTGACTGTCTTGGAAGCATAGCCGGCCTTTCTGACTTCCACCTGCGCAGGTTTGAACAGATTGGGCTTCACCATAGCCGTATCCGTTCCCATCGACATACCATTGCTGGAAAAAACCGCGCCACCGGGCGTGCTGCTCATGGTTATGTTCTGGCAGCCAGTCACACCCAGAACCAGTCCCAAAACTCCAACACCAACAATACCTTTTCTCATCGCTTGACAATCCTTTTGCTTTGACTGTTCCTGAATCCATGTTGAAAACTCCCCCTTGCCACCCCACGGATTCAGATTCCTTGTTAAAGAATGGCAAAGACAGCGCCTTGGCTATTTTGTCCCTCCCAAGAAGTTGAAGAAGCTCGATATCCACTCTCTCTTCGGGACGGATAGCCAAAGCACCTTATTCAAAAACGCCTAGTGCTCAATAAAAGCGATCCCGTTGCATTACAAACCCTTTTCACTGGCACATCCAAACAAAAAAAAAGCACCTCTATTGCGTTTCCAGAGGTTTAGGCCAACCTACGACAATACAACAATAGAGGCGCCAGGCGCGCTCTGCTTGTGTGCGTTGTCGTAGGATTCTCGAAGGGCCTAATTTCTGGAAACCACAAAGCACAGACTCCAATGAATTTCTTCAATCCATCGGCTATGTAAATTTTGAAATAAAACAGTGTTTATCTGTAGAAAACTAAAAACTCCTTCTTTGGCTATTGTTCGTGCATGATTTTGCAGGGTACTTCAAATCTTTAATAATATTACACAACTTGTTCAATTTGCAAGTCAATTGGTTGTTTTTTGCACTCCCACGTAACAGATTTAGCAAACACTACACTAGAACCCCAGACGTGCGTGTGGTGCGAAGGGGCTGCTGTTTTTGGCGGAGGATTCACGCTCCAGCCCCTCCAGGCGCATGGAGTTGGTGACGTCGCCGCCATAGTAGAAGAGGCTCTGGCGGACGGTGCGGAAGTCGCCAGGGGCAAGCGAGGGAATCATTTCCAGCCGTCTGCGCTCCCCATCCGTCAGAGTGGTCTTGAAGCACTTTTCAAAGAAGGTGCGTTTACCAGCCTCGTCCAGATAGTCGAACTGGAGCTTGAAGGTGAAGCGCCGCATGATGGCCTGGTCGAGATTCTGGAGGAAATTGGTGGCCCCAATCATCACGCCATTGAAGTTCTCCATCCAGTAGAGAAGCTCGTTGACCTGCGTGACCTCCCAGGAGCGGACCGCGTTGGTGCGGCTCTGCACGAGGCCGTCGATTTCGTCCAGGAAGAGGATGGCATGCTCCGCCTCCGCCTCGGCAAAGGCGCTCTTGATGTTTTCCTCCGTTCCGCCCAGCCATACGGAGAGCAGGTCGCTGCCCATCTTGACGTTGATTTTGGTCTTGAGTACAGAGCCAAGGTACTTGACAAACTCGGTCTTGCCCGTCCCAGGAGGACCTGAAAGCAAAAGGTTCATGCGCGGGCGGTCCGGGTCCACTGTCTTGCCGATGGCCTGCCTCTGGAAGGAGCGCACAGCCTCCACGATGCGGTCCAATTTCACCTCGCCCTGGAGGTTCAGGCCGTCAAGCGAGTAGTCCTTGACAGGCTGCAGCTTGTCGTTGGCAAGATTGACCCCCATCAGCTCGCAGTGCGGCTTCATCAGCTGGTCAATGAGCGTGGGCACCTCCGACTTCTTCGGGTTCACCTTCACAAGGTTCTCCAGCGTCTGCGCGATGCCTCCCGCGCTGACAGGATAGCGGTCTGACAGCTCGTCCACAAGCGCATCTGTGAAAAAACGCTTAAGCTTCATGCGCACGATGTTGTTATTCCAGATGCGCTTGCGCTGTTCGCTGTTCAGCGGCGCAAAGCAGATGGAGTAGTCGAAACGGCGGCGGGACGATTCGTCCAGCTCCTCCGCTGGCGTATTGGTAATCCAGATGGTGGAGGTCTTGAGGTCGTCAAGGACAGAGTTCAGCATCCCCTTGTCACCGCCATGCGCTTGCCCCCCCATCATGCCAAAGCTTGCGCGCCCGCGCAGCATGTCATCGGCCTCATCGACGATAATGATGCTCTGTGCAGGGTCAATCTGCTCGTCGCACACATGCAATCCGCAGAAGCGGAATTCAGGCGTGCTGCAGCTCTGGTCATCGCTGTCATACATGCGCTGGGCAATGGAGTAGCTTGTTTTGCCCACCGCATCCACCAGGGTCTTTGCAAAGCTGGTTTTGCCAGTGCCAGGCGCCCCGTAAAGCAGGATGTTCACGGGTTTGCTCTGGCACATCAGAAGCCGCTTGAGGATGGCGCCGTGCTTCTCCGTCAAATCAGCAAAGTCACTCCAGGGAAGCACTGGCTCTCTGTTCATTCGATAGAAATAGCTGCTAAACGGCTCATTTTCAACGCCCGTAAAAAACGCTCTCAAATGATAGCTTATATCCAGGTCACAATCGAGACATCTGTATCGCCGCAGGGCCTTCCTCGGTTCCAACAGGCTGACAATGGCTCCCTCAGTGGTTTTCAGGTAGCGCGAAACCGTGAATATTTTCAAGCCCACTGAATTATCGTTGAATCTGTTTGACACCGGTTGAAGGATTTCCTCATTGAAAGCAATGAGCGCCACGATGACATCAACTTCCATGTCCGAGAGCTTCAACGTATTCTGCAAATCCTTAATACGTTCAAGAAAGGTGTCCACATCTCCTTCCACCTTCCAAGGGACGCGTCTTGCCATCTCGAACATCTTGGGAAGGATATGCTTGAGCCTTTCCCTCATGTGCTTGTTCTGATTCCAAATCCTCCTCAGGACGGAATCCACCCCGTATGCGCCGATATCGCTCTTGAGCTCCTTGATGCCTTCATCCCATATTTCATTGATGTCTTTCAAGAAAAAGGTCTTCAGCATCAAGGACGGCATTGCCTCCTCAAGCTCCTCGCAAATCAATGCCTTGAATACATCGTCATCGTTGATTCGCTGGTCAAAACTCATCAGAAAGTTCTCAAGGTAATCCAACGTCTTCTGATGCATCCAATCACTTCTATGACAAATATAACAGTCCATCTGCTCTTCTCCTGTGTTTTTGATAGCCACATATTATTTTTGGCATCTTTTCCAGTTTTTTCTCGCGAGAAAACAAAAATAGTGCAAAATGCGACAGGAGATATGCAGAATTGCCTAAGAACTATGTTTGTACCCCATGCCTTTAACTCTTTTGTTATATGACGCTTGCAAATTAGCCATAACCTCTTATATTGAAAAGACAATGTCAGACAAAGGAACATACTTATGAAAAATACACAACACCCACCTCAAAAGAAAACATACAAGATAATCCTGCTGATTTGCGGCATTATCCTGGGGATCATCCTTCTGGGCGTAGTTGGCATTGCGCTCTACTCTGGTCACGCCATACGGGAGTTCAAAAAGGAATACACGGAGGACAAGCCTGCTGTCATTCAACACGTCCCCATCACAAAAACGCAGCAGACAAAACTTGCTACCAAATACAACTCCGTCAAGGAGGTTCTGAAGAATCACAAGAAGACGGAAATACAGTTCACCAGCGAGGAATTCTCTCAAATGATGGCCTTCTCGCCGGAAACTAAAGGCTTCGCAAACAAATCGAAGTTCTGGTTGGAAGGCGATAAAATCAAAGCCGATCTATCGATTTCACTGAACGCCATTCCCCAGATGCAAGGACGCTACCTTAATGGCCTTTTCACTTTCAGTGCGTCTGTACAGGAGGGAAAAATGCACCTCCATGTCGATGAATGCCTGGTCAGGGGACGCCCCATCAACCCTACCTATTTGAAGCTCCTCAATTCACAGAATCTGGAAGGGCTGCTTTCACAACACTCTCAAACCAACTGGAGCGAGTTTGTCGAAAACATCGAAGTCAAAG
>JAFTAC010000650.1 GCA_017458805.1 Victivallales bacterium
AACACCGATACCGCCGCCAGAAGATAGATGCAGAACCTCAACTCTGTGTCATAGTGAACCACCCATTTGATCATGGCAAACATGGAGATGGTTTTCAGCACAACCAGGCTGAATGAGCCCAAAAGCAACACCAGCGACGGCCAAAGACGCTTTCTGAAATAATGGACCGCCAGCAGACAATAGCCTGAAATATAGACAAACACCCCTTCGACCAGGCAGAGAATTATGCGAAACGTCTTGCTTCGTTTCCTCCAGCTCCCCATGGAAAACAAGGCAACTGCTACCAAAACGAACATTGCAAAGGCTATAACAGCAAAAAACACGATGGCATTGACGCATCTTGTCTGAAAGCTATCACCGCACAGCTTGCAAAAGCAGATGCAATAGGCCACAGGCACCCACATAACCCCCAGACTGAACATCAGCAACAGCCCATGCAGGGGAGAATCCATGAACAAAAGACGCTTCAAGTAAGACTTGGCTTGGTCGGCAGTCAACATAGGAAGCTCCTTGGGTTATGTTTTGCAACAACATGGGGTAACGACGACGCCTTCGTCGTCGCCGTGTACAACACGAAGGCTTTTGCAGCATCGGGGGTAACGACAACGCCCTCGTCGTCGTTGGCAATCACAGCGCATATGCAAAGCACTACACTTAGGCACGACCACTATTGCGTATGTTTGGCATTGCAAGTACTTTGTTGTTGAGCACGACGACGGCGAGGGCGCCGTCGTTACCTCCTGCGCCGTCACCACTCCCTCACAGCCCCTTGACGGGGAAGCTCAGAGTGGCGTCGGGGATGGGCTGGGTCTCAATTGGCTTGCTATCCATCCACTGGCGCAGTTGCTGGGCGAGGCTCCAGGTGACGGCGGAACGCGGCAGCTCGCCTGGTCCTCCTTTGCCCGCAGCCAAAGCCTGCTGTTGAAGCTCAAGCTCTTTTTCGGGCGAGACATCGTAGAGGGAAATCACGTAGTTGGCATGGTTCCGCTGTTCTTCGGGCGTCTCCTGTCGCTTGGCAATCTTCCCCAGGGAGTACATCGCGTTGGCAATCACGAACTCCTGCTCGTGAGTGGGGCCCACGTCCGTTGGAACAATAGCCACCGTGGCATGGATTCGCAGACGCTCGACAGCCTCCGCAAAACGTACCTTGTCCTCCTGTGTCACTGGCTTAATGTAGCCCAGCGCCCAAAGGGCAGAGGCACGCTCTTCCGCAAGGGTCTTGCCTGGGGCCTTCAGGCAGGACATGATAGTCGGGATGAAGACAGGCTGCGGGAAACGCCCCATCGCCTCGTAGGCCTCGATACAGACATCCGTGGCCGTGCGGTCCTTTGCAAGGCGGATGACCTCCGCCTCCTGCCCCTTGAAGCGCAGACGTCCAATAGCGCGCACGGCCATCTTGCGCACCAGGTGCGACGGATGACGCGCAAAGGGCATCACATCCGCCTCGAACTCACCATACTTTGCAAGATGCGCAATTGCGTCCAGTTCGGCGGCTATCGCATTGGGCAGCTTCTCGCCCTTCAAAAGCAAAGCAATGGCGGGTGCCAAGCGATAGCCTTTCAGAAGACGTGCCGCATTGGCCGCATGGCGGTGCGCGTCAGGTCCCCCATTGGGGGCCAACGCCGTCTCCAGGAGAGCAAGCGCGCCGTCGTTTTTGCCAGCCAGATGGACAAATGTCTCCTCAGCGGCGTCCTGCACAAGCAGGGAAGAATCCGTGAACAGAGCTAACACCTTACGGAGGAGCTCATCCTTGGTGGCATCGCAGCATCGGTTCAGCGCGTTGAGTGCGGCGACGCGCACCGCAGGCTCTCTGTCCCCAAGGGCCGCTGGCAGAACAGCGGCAAAACCTGGCTGTTTCGCGGCTTCGCAGACAGCCTGCCTGACAGCGGGGTCTTTGTCCTGGAGATACTTGGCAACAATGGCGAAATCGGCTGGCGTGGCGTCGGAAGCGGCGACAACCCGCATTGCCGTGGGGCCCTGCAGAAGCTCCTTGAGCCAAGCGGTTGTTTCGGGCTTGCGCTTCTGCTGCGCCAGAGCCGTCTTCAGGACGAGGCAGCGCAGTTCCAGCGGCGACACCTCCTTGAAGGTGAGGAAATTGGAGCCTAGCGTGTTGGCCAGGCGCGGAGATTCCGCGAAGCAGCGCCAGGCGGCAAGCTTCAGGCTCAGCAGTTCCTGGCCTCCTTTTCCATCAGGCGTACCCAGAAAGCCGACTAGCTGGCGCGGGTCCGCATCAGGCAGGATGCCATAGAGCTGGATGGCCGCCAGCACCACATGCGCAGAGGCGTCCTTGAGGTATGGCGCAATCGCCTCTGCGGGAATCGACTGCGGTTCCATGCGAGCTAACTGCCGCAGGATGGTAGCCCGCAGGAGCTCGTCCTTTTCGGCGGGAAGGCACTTCTCCAGCAGGAACTGCTGGTTTCCCCTGATGGGGGCTGCAGCCAGCGCAACATAGAGTTCACCGCGCAGACGTGCATCCGCATATTTCAGGGTCTCTGATATCGGCGTCAGCATCTTCTCGTCCATCACAGTACGTGATTTATAGGTAAAGTCCGAGACAACGAAGGGGCGTGCCTCCCAGATGGGCATCCACAACTGGAAAAAAAGTGCGGCGGTGACAAACAGGCTATTCATTATTTCTGTTCCTTGAACAGGATGTGGACTTTTATGGCGGATATCGCCAGAAGAATAACGGTTAAGGCTATGGAGATGAAGAGATTGTTCACCCACAGCTTGTTGCCGAAAATAGAGGGCAAGTCACTTGCAAGCGACTTGTCCAGCGTGATTTCCAGTGCTGCGACGAATGGGTTGAACATCAGGAACCATGCCTGCACCTCGGGGCTGACGCGGCTACCGAAGAGCAGCACGGCAAGCGAGCCAACTGTCAGCACAAGTGCAAAACCGTAGCTGACGGCAGTCGCGAAGCCTGTGGATGGCGCGAAACAGGAGGCGCAGAGCCCCGCTGACGTGAGCAGCAGGCAGGTAACCAGCAGCACCCCGCTCCATGCAAGGACGCGCCAGTAGATGGAGAAGCCATCGAGAATTGCCTTCTGCGCCTCGTCCAGCGCCTCCATCGAGAAGCCCGATGGAATCATCGCGCCGAAGTTCGGGGTGGTGGTGGTCTCCAGAAAGACCAGTACAATCAGCACGGGGATGCCGCTCAGCAGGAAGATGATCACGTACATCATGGCGGCCTTCATCTTGCCGATGACCACGTTCAAGGAGTTGAGCGGCGAGAGGCGCAGCAGGAGAAGCGTGTCGCTGACCTTCTCGTCCGTTATGCTGCCGCTGCTGACCGTGGGCGCCAGAATCGCCACCAGCCCCAGCTGGAAGATGATGGCGACTGCCCGTATCTTGTCCAGGTCGGTCTCTCCAATCTGATGGAGGATGGCGACCAGCAGGCATAGGCTGATGCAGATGCAGACGCTCAGCGCACGGATGATGAACTTGGGGTTGCCGAATATCTTGCTGCGGATTTCCGCCACGAAGACGGGGTTGCGGTAGGAGGGGATCGGCTTCTTGCGCTTCAGCGGGTCGATGAGGTAGAAGGGCCATCCCAGACGGCGCTTGCGGAGCGTCCGCTTGTCGTCGTACTGCTCCACGGTCTTGCTTCGGTTGAAGTTCGGTGGCGCGAAGATATACTTCGCGAAGATGAAGAAGAAAAGCAGGCCGAGAACGCACATGGCAATGACGAAGGTGGAGAAGACGGCGTGCGCGGAAGCACCCGTCACATGCACCTCGTAACTCTCTGTGAACTGGAGCGCAAACAGGGCTTCATAGGGGCTGATGGCACGCATCTTCAGGAAGAAGGGGCGCAGTAGTTCGATGTTGAAAAGCGCGCCTGGCAGCCAGGTAGCCCCCGCCAGCACCGCCACCCCGATGTAGGTTAGCAGAATGGAGACGTATGTCTTGCGGCAGATTGCGCTGATGGCCAGCCCCATCAGCCCGAAGACCAGCGTCGAGAAGGCCACAATCAGCAGGGCGCTGCCCAGCGTCGCCATGCTGATGCCGCCGCTCATGGCGCAAATGCTCGC
>JAFTAC010000651.1 GCA_017458805.1 Victivallales bacterium
ATACATCGCCGTGATCTTGGCGGGCAGTGCGCTGAAAGAGCCGGGAACCTCGGCCCGCAGACGATAGGAAAGGCTGTATTGACCACGCAACAGGTTGTGTATAAAAAACGAGACCCTGTTGTCATGGTATTCAACGTATGCCCCCAGGGAGTTTCCATTGTAGCCACTTATTGCCTCAAAGGGTGTTGTTCCAGCGGCCAGCCTGTCCTCCAACAGGAGATATTCATAGTCGTTCAGGCTCTCCAGAACAAGTTCAACCTCCAGCAAATCGCCGCTCTCCACCGCCTCTCCCGAAACCAGGGCTTCCCTGCGGAAACGCTCAGTCTTCATTGCGGCGGGGCTGCCATCGGCGTCAGGCACATCCATGGTTTTCTCTTCACGGATGAGACGCCACATCGTGCGCCTGACCTTGATGTCAAGGCCAGCCTCGCCGATGAACTCCTCCAGGGAGAAATAGCCTAGGGAAGCCGAGACATACAACGCCCCCTTGCCTGACTTGACGACACCCAGTTCATGCTTGCCATCACTAATAGCCTCTCCATCAAGAATCAAGGATGATGTATCCACCAGGTTGTTCGGCGTGAGGTCCGAGGACGCAACGACATGGCCGTCAAGGTTCAATTCAACATGCATCTCGCACTCCGTCTCACCGCTGTTCAAGACATAAGTCGCAAGTGCGTCAAGGCACATTGCCGTGTCACGGGTCGATTTCCAATATGCACCATGCCGTCGGTTGTTGAGCAAATATTTGACATGCCACGGCAGAAACTCATCCTGCGGTGTACGTAGCGCCATAAGCTTGATGAAAATGGCATGTGCCTCGTTTTCATCATCAAACCAGAACCAGGAGCATGTCCCGCGCAGATTCAGCCACGCTGTCTGGTTCTCGGCATTATTCATCTCGTATTGCCGAAGATTGTGGATTATCTCTTCACAGCACTTGTCGTCGCCAAGATAGTGCATCCCCATGCCAAGCAAAGCCAGCCCATACGGTGTCAGTTTGTTCTTTGCATCGAAAAGCCGTCGGCACGTTTCCATGCATGAACTTGAAACCGCTCTCACTTTCAGCGAAGAGGCTTCGGAGAGGACGCGGAACACAAATGCGTTTGTCTCCATTTCATACCTCATCCACTCCTTTTCCTTGCTCTTCTTTAATTCAGACAAACTTTTGGACAGATAGGCGTCAAGCCATTTCAAGCCAGAGCGGATGAGATCATCCAAGCCCGTAACGCCACATTGATGTGAGGCTGCCAGCAGCCCCTGCACCACCTGCGCCGTCGTATGAGGTCCCGAATACTCCAGTAAACCGCTGAACCACCCCCAGCCTCCGTCGTAACAACGCATGCTTCTCAACTTGTCAATGCAACAATCGACGATGTCCGCCAGCATTTCGTCATCCCAGGCTGTCCTGGCAACCTCCTTTCCGCCATTGCGCAACAGTTCCTGCAAGGCTTCTGCCCGTATGTCCAGGCGTTGGGTGAACGATTTGATGTCCGCCAGCTTCACCGCCATCTTATCAAGCAGCATTTTGCACTGCAAGGCAGGCAGAAAACGGTTCAGGGTCTGTTCGGTGCAACCGTATGGATATTCCAGCAGGTATGGAAGAGCATCGACCATCGACAGAGCCAGCGAGGGCGACCAGCGTATCTCCAGACGAGTGGTTTCACGTCGGCGTTCCGTCGGCACGTCGAATGCCATCTTCGCATGCGTCTCCTCTTGACGCATGGACAGGCTGGAGGAGAGCAGCTTGTCTATCCCATGGACATGCACGGGGTACGACTTTTCAACGGCGTCGGATTCCTCGTCGGTCAGTGCCTTCACACGGATGACAGCCGTGCCTTCGCGGACGGCCTTGACCCGCCAGTCCAGTCTGGCTTCGCCCTGCGAAGGCACCTCGACAGTCTGCCTTGCTTCAGCCAAATGCTCCAGGCATCCCCCATCCAGTTCAAGCTCCGCCATGACCTTCTTGCTGTTGGCAAGATAATTGTGGACATTTGCGCTGATGACTACCTCGTCACGCTCGACGAAGAAGCGTGGTGACTGAAGACGAACCAGAAGGTTCTTGGCTGTCTTCACCTCTGCGGTGCCTTCCCCCACGCATGTCCCCTCGCCCATGCTCCAGACACGTATCTTCCACGTGGTCAAATCGTCAGGCAAGGTCAGCTTTACCATAGCCCTGCCCTGCTCATCCGTCTCCAGTTGCCCTGCCCACAAGGCAGTGTCGGCAAAATGTGTGCGGAGAACGGGCGTTGCCAGTGTCTCTTCATCCTCTTCTACAATCAACTCTTCTGGACTGGCTGGCTCATCTGGACAGGCGGGCATACAAAGATCAAATGAAGGAGATTCTATTGGAGCTCCTGCGAATATATCATTACTTTCATATCCATTATCATAGTCTAAATCGTTAAATGTGACACAATAACAATCGCCGTCCAAGTCATCCATGGGCTTATTAAAATAAAAATATGCACGGCTGTCATGAAAGTTTCTAAATCGACATGAAACAATACGATGAGACCTGCTCCATCCCCAAAATGCCTTGCTTATCCCAAGTATTCGACAAGGCGAAATGGCTTCAAGACTCTTATCATATACTGTGACTACAAGACTTCCGTGAACAGGCTTTCCTGTCAAATCCGTGATTTGAAGTTCAATGCTTCCTTTCTCGCCTGGAAGAAATGATTTTTTTCCAGGACGTACCTCCACATTCAAAGTCTTTTCTAAGGGTGGAAGAACAATCTCCCTTATGCTTTCGTATAATTCCCCGTTTGCCAGCGTGTATGCCTCCACAAAGAAGTTCGGCATATCCTCCTTTCCGACAGGAATCTCGACAATCTGGCTCTTGCCATTCAGGTGAAGCACCTGTGGCAAAGGAACTTTGCCCTTTTCTGCCCTTACAAACAGCATCACGGTGCTGTCAGCCTGTTCGGTGTTAATCAGAAGCCGCACTGTCTCCCCTGGCGAGTAATTCTCCTTGTCGGTCAGGAGTTCAAGCCCGTTGTAGTGGAACGCCCGTCCATCGCTTCCAGCTCCCATCACGCTGAAAATCAGGCCGTTCTCAACCGTCTGCCCATCCTCTTCCGTCAACTGGCAGGCGAGACGATACTGTCCAGGTTCTGAACAACTGAAAGCATACTCAAGAGGTTTGCCATCCTGCTTAAACGATGCATCCCATTCGCACACAAGCGTTTCAGTTGGTTTGCCAGCATTGTCGTAACTGATGCGAAGAAGCGTCATCTTCCCATTGCCATTCACTGGATTGCCGTCAACACTCCTTGCCTCCATAAATGCCGTCGCCTTGTCACCGACAAAAAGGAAGCCGCGGTCCAGCCAGGTAAAAATCCTAAAAGATTTTTGCGAGACCTTGAAACTCCCTTTCCCCGTGATGATTCGCCTGCTTTTGTCCCTGACCTCCGCCGTGACATTGAATTGAACACAGTCAGCAGCCAGTTTTCCAGCGGTCGCCGTGTCAACCATGGTGGAAAAGCTTCCGTCCTCCAGGAGATTTCCTTCAATATGAAGCACCTCTTCTGGATTATTGCGTTCATAGCCGTCAAACCACGAATGAGCAAAGCCCCAGTCATCCCAGCCTGGATACCAGTCATAGGCATAGAACTGGAAACGATAGCC
>JAFTAC010000652.1 GCA_017458805.1 Victivallales bacterium
CCATTCAGGATTGAGATGCCTGGATTGTCAAAGCCCATCATCGGAGAACTGGACATGGTTGTATCGGAGCACACGCCGTTCGACGACGGCGCAGACAGCGGCTTCGACACCATCGTGGACTTCAAGACCGCAGCCAGGATGAGGAGCGACGACAGGCCAGCCAAGGACCTTCAGGCCACCGTGTTCTGCTACGCCTTCGAGAAGGTTCACGGACGCAGGCCGTCTTTCCGTTTCGATGTGGTGACGAAAGCCAAGTCACCGGGCGTCAGGCACCTCTACACAGGCAGGGACGACGACCACTACCGGCGTCTGGAAAAACTTCTCGTGACGGCTGACAAGGGCATACAGGCCGGAGTGTTCATGCCCAATGAATCATCGTTTGCATGTTCCGACTGCCCGTTCGCTGACCGCTGCGCAGCCTGGCATCGCGACTGCTCCGCGACCATATCCATGGTCGTAAAGAAAGACCCTGCCGCCGCTTAAATCGCATCCCGAAACCTCACCCGCTGGCCGCTTCGGCTTCGTGCCAGAGCTGCCTTATTCATTCCAACCTTTCACCTACAGGAGAAAACCACAATGGGACTTTGCCTAGCCAACCCCACGGACAAGTTTGTCGACCGCGAGACACTTGCACTTGTGCCTACGCCCCAGCCTACAACCACCTGGAAGCCCGTGCCTCATATCGACGTGGTTGAAGCCGTCGAATCCGCCATCGCCGACAGGGGGATGCACATCGAATCCGAACGCTTCGGTCTCGCCCGCGACAGCCAGAAGATGTTCGGCGTGCTCACCATCTCTAACCATCGCAACACTCCCGAGTGGACACGTTGCATCGGCATCCGAAACTCGCACGACCAGTCGTTCGCCGCCGGCATCTGCTGCGGCGTGAGCGTGCTGGTCTGCTCCAACCTCTGCTTCGGCGGGGAGCACGTACTCAAGCGCCGCCACACTTCCGGCATCGACCTCGAAGTCATGGCATCCGATGCGGCCGCCTACATCGAGGATGGTTTCCTCGCCCTGGAGGAACACATCGAAGAACTCCATTGTCGGGCCATCAGATCCGATGACTGGGCGCGCAGTTTCATCTGCAAGGCTGCGGAGTTCGGGACCATCCCGAGTTGCGACATCCTCGCCGTGCTGCGCGAATACCAGAATCCCAAGCACGAGGTGTTCCGCACCTGTACGCAATGGTCCCTGCTCAACGCCTTCACCGAGACCGCGCACAAGTACCCGCCAGCCCGTTTCGATGTCTGCAATCGCAGGCTGACCCGCATCTTCGGACTCGACGGCAGACCCGCCGCAATCTAACCATCCACCTCAAACCGAAGGAATCCCCCACCATGAAACTTACAACCATTCTTCCTCGCACTCCTGGACCAATCCCTCCGACGGGCAGCAGGATTCCAGAACTGATCCTGCAAATCCTAGTGTTCTTGGGAAGCATCGCCAGCGTCTTTGCGCAGACACGTAGCAAGCCCGACAAGGACAAAAAAACTGACGCAGCCTAACCACTCAGCACCCCTGTTTCAGACAGAGATGTGACCATAAAACCTCTATCAGCGCAAGGGCGAAAATGCCCTTGCGCTGAGTTCTATCCCAAAGGAGCCAAAATGATGAA
>JAFTAC010000653.1 GCA_017458805.1 Victivallales bacterium
CGAACGTTTATTATGGTTCAATTGCCCGAAAAACTTGATGATGAAACTCCTGTCGGGAAAAACGCCATAGCTTTTTGTAAGCAACAGAAGATTAAGGAGAATATTTGTTCAATAGCAAAAGAACGCATTCGCCGTGCGGGAAAGAATATCAAAACTTCCTTGGAGAATGAGATTGAGAGTGCGCAAGAACGCATGGAAGAGATTGATAAGCAATTAGCGGAATTGGAGGAAAAGGCGCATGCAAAGTCCAAGGAAATGCAGATTCCAGGTCTGGAAGGTGATATTCTGGATAAGAAGTCGCAGGAGAAAAAGGAGCAGCTTCTTCAGGAAAAGGATGCTCTTGCCAGCAAAATAGAGGAAAAGGTTAACATTCTTCAGAAATTGGACATTGGCTTCCGCGTTTTAAAGTTGGATTCATCGAATATGGCGGAGGTCTATTATCGTCCAGACGAGTTGGAACAAAAGCAACTGGAGTTTCTGGCGGACAATGTGAAGCCTGACCGCACGGCGGAGGACTTGCTCTTCCAGGTGATGCTGGAGAAGGACATCCCCCTCTCCAGCAGAATCGAGACGGAGGTTGTGGAGGGCAAGACCATCTTCAATGTTGCGGATGGCTATCTGCTGGCCTGCTTTGACACGGGCGTGACGGATGCAGTGGTTACGGCCATCGCGAAGAAACAGCCAGTTCACGCAGTTTTCCGCGATGCAGGCATGGCAACGGACAGCACCGCCATCAATTTTGAACAGATTTTCACTGCCTACAGCCCCGATACCAAACGGGCGATTCTATAGTTTCTTTAAGTACCCACAATACACACAAAACACAAAAATAGATATAATTCTTTTTACAACAAAAGGTTGTGATATTTATCACGCAAGCGTGACAAATTCAACAGAATCAACCGTTCAATTTGGCACTCCAAGCATTTGCAAAAGAAAAACTTTTGTGTATTTTGTGTGTTTTGTGGACTAAAAAAGGAAAGGAAATGAACTTTCAATTCAAGATACAGGACTACCAGACGGATGCAGTGGAGAGCACGGTGGCGGTGTTCAATGGGCAGAGCCATCAAGATCCGTTGCGCTACCGAATGGATTTGGGCACGAATGCAAGGGTGAAATTGACCACCACGGCACTTGGAATGGTAGTTGAGGATGCCGACTACAGCGAAGAGGAGTTCAACGGCTTCCGCAACGCCGATTTGGAACTCACCGACATACAGCTTCTGAACAACATCCATGACATCCAGAACAAAAACCAGCTCAAGCAGTCTGCAGCGCTCTCCAAGGCACTGGGGGGCTGCTCGTTGGACATTGAAATGGAGACGGGCACGGGCAAGACATACGTCTATATCAAGACCATCTTCGAACTGCACAAGCGTTTCGGCTGGACAAAGTATATCGTTGTCGTGCCAAGCATTGCCATCCGCGAGGGTGTCAAGCGCACCTTCCAGGACACGGTGGAGCACTTCCGCGAGGAGTACCATGAGGTAGCGGATTTCTTCGTCTATGACAGTTCTGATTTGCGTCTGCTGGACGAGTTTGCCCGCAATCCCAAAATCGCCGTGATGATTATCAACACACAGGCATTTGCGGCCTCCCTGGACGAAAGCAAGAACAAGGAGGGGCGCGGCGGTGACAAGGCGGCGCGCATCATCTATACAGAGCAGGAGAGTTTCGGATCCAGGCGACCAATCGATGTAATCCGCCAGCTCCATCCCATTCTCATTCTAGACGAACCGCAGAAGATGGGCGGCGATGTCACCAAACGGGCGATGGCAAACTTCCAACCGCTCTTCTCACTGAACTACTCTGCAACCCACAAGGACACCCACAATCCCGTCTATGTGCTGGATGCGCTGGATGCCTACAACAAGCGATTGGTCAAGAAAATCGAGGTCAAGGGCTTTGAAATCCACAACTTCCAGGGGCTGAACAGTTACCTCTATCTTGACCGCATTGTGCTGGATGGAAACAGCGAGCCCAAGGCGTCAATTGAGTTTGAAGTCTCACACCAGAACGGTGTCAGGCGGGAACGGCAAATCTTGTCGGTGGGCGATGACCTCTATGCGGCTTCCAACCAACTGGAGCAGTACCGTCATGGATTCACGATAGCAGACATTGATGCACGCGATGACGGCACGGTCTCATTTGACAACGGCGTTGAACTGCATCTTGGAAAGTCTGTCGGTGACATTTCGGAGGATGAAATCCGCCGTCTGCAAATCAGCGAGACCATCAAATCCCACTTCGACAAGGAAGAACAGCTTTTCAAACAGGGCATCAAGACGCTCTCCCTCTTTTTCATCGACGAGGTGTCGAAATACCGCCAGTACGACGAGGACGGCAACGAGACGCTTGGCGAATACGGGCGCATCTTTGAGGAGGAGTACAATAGAGAGTTGAATCTGCGTCGAACTCTCTTCCAGAATGACATCTACCAGCAGTATCTCAATGAGATCGACACCCATGAGACCCACAAGGGGTATTTCAGCATAGACAAGAAGACGGGCCGAGCCATCAACAGCGAGATCAAGCGGGGCAGCGACTCCAGCGATGACGTTAGTGCCTACGAGTTGATTATGAAGAGGAAAGACCTTCTGGTCAGCCTCTCGGGTGAATACCGCCATGTCCGCTTCATCTTCTCGCACTCTGCCCTGCGCGAAGGCTGGGACAATCCCAACATCTTTCAGATTTGCACACTACGACATACCCAGAGTGCCATCCAGAAACGGCAGGAGGTCGGGCGTGGCCTGCGCATCTGCGTGAATGATGATTTGGTGCGAATGGACAAGGACAAACTGGGCGAGGATGTCCACCGTGTCAATCGCCTGACCGTCATTGCCAGCGAGGACTATGCCACATTCGTCAATGACCTACAGAACGGCATCAAGGAAGTTCTCTATGACCGCCCAACCAAAGTGACAGAGGAGTTTTTCCAGGGGAAGAACATTCGTCTGCCAGATGGAACAATGAAGCAAATCACCCCACAGCAGGCCACGGACATCTTCTTCTATATGGTGTGCAATGCATACGTGGATAGAAACAAGAAGGTCACAGAAAAATACAAAGAGGATGTGAAAAACGAGACGCTTGCCCCGCTTCCAGATGAACTTGTTCCAATGGCTGACGGCATCCACACGCTGATCCAGAGTGTGTTTGACGAAAAGGCACTGGAGGGAATGATTGACAACGGCAATAAGACCGATGCTCCACGCAACGAGCTTAATGAGAATTTCGGCAAGCCAGAGTTCCAGGCATTGTGGAATCAAATCAATCACCAGTATGCCTACACCGTCACCTTCAATTCAGAGCAACTGATTGCCAATTCTGTTGCATCCATTGACAAGAACCTGATGATTAGCAGTCTGGAGTACACCCTTGTCAAAGGTGAGCAGAAAGAGGACATGACTGCGGATGACGTGAAAGGGCATCAGTTCTTTGTGCGTGAAGAAACGGCGACACGCAACCTCAAGCCAGAAAGGCATAGTGACGTGACATACGATCTCATTGGGAAAATCGCAGAAGGCACAAAACTGACCAGAAAAAGCATCGCCACCATCCTGTCCCAAATTAAGCCGTACCAGTTTGCCAAGTTCAGGCTGAATCCAGAGGCGTTCATCGCGAAGGTTATCAAGCTCATCAACATTGAGAAGGGCTCGCTCTTTGTGGAGTGCATCGCCTACAACCAGATTGAGCAGCAATTC
>JAFTAC010000654.1 GCA_017458805.1 Victivallales bacterium
CTCCCGTGACCATGCTGGCGGCTTTTGGAACCCCCGCACGCTTTGCAGCAATCGCACCGTAGATGCATGGCTTGACAGTGTACCCAAGCGTGACATCGGGTTTTTCCTGCAAAAAGAGCCTGGTAAGCGCATTGCAGTACCGCAGGTCGCCAAGAATGCTCGTGCCCGTCTTGTTCATTGGTATTTCCACAAATCGCGCACCCATAGCGGTGAGTTTGTCCACATCAGTCTGGTCTGGCCCCGTGACAACGACTTCATAGCCACGAGCAAGGATATCCTTAATCAGGTCACCGCGGAAATTCCAGACCGTGCGGTTCTTTGGGGAGACTAGAATGAATTTCATACCCAGAAAAAAAGCCCAGTAACTTGTCGCAGCGTACAGAGCATCACTTAACGCCACGTTCAAAGGTGCTGGCTATGGGAAGACAATCATGCCTTGAGCATCTTGCAGCTATGGTGCTTGTAATTCGGGGCAGAGGGATTTGCTGAATGGTCGTAGCTGATGCCCACAAGAATCAGATTCCCCTTGTAGTGTTCGAGGCGAGACGGATACTTCTGCCGCTGAATCTGGTCCAAGGCAGTGACTGCATCATGTCTGTATTTCAGCTCAACCAGAAGAGCAGGGTGGATTGGATGCTTCGGGATGTAAATCAGGTCTGCATAGCCGCGGCCTGTATCGACCTCTGGAAACAGCGTGTATTCGTCCTGCGCCTTGTAGAAGGCCAGTTGAACAGCGTAGCTGAGGGCGGCTTCGCTGTTGTAGGTGCGGTTGCCAGTCTGGTCATGGGCGGCTTCCAGAAGCCCCGCGACCGTCTCCTCGTCACCTGCCCACACGGCTTCAAGCAGCTTTTGAGAGTTCTTCAAGGCACGCATCGTGCTGGACCATTCGCTCCCACGCGTGGAAGTCTCGAATACATCGTGGATTTCACGGTTTGGGATGAACACCTCGCCGTTTGCCTGGTCGTAGCCGAGATAGCCGAGATGAATGAGAAGCGCCAAGACATCGTCACGGCAGGTCATGCTGGTCATGTCATTCTGGTAGGTGCCGAGTTTCACAGGAAGATGCTCGCCTTCCATGAGGCGGGCGACTGTCTCCTTGAGGCCATCGAAGTCCATTCGAATGTATTCGGCCAGCGCCTCGTAGGTCTCCGTGGCGTTCCAGTAGTTCTTTATCAAGCCATTGCGGAGAGCATTGACCACGGACAGCGGCGCATAGAGGTGGTACTGCTTAGCAGGCTTCCTCTTGGGAAACACCGAATGGTCGATTTCACTGACAGGCCCCTGTCCATAAACCAGATACCCGTCATACCAAGCTTTTATATCTTCGAACGGTCGTTCAAACCTCCAGCACAAATCCTGCACCTCCTCCTCGGTGAAACCTGTATATGGCGCCAGTTGTAGAGGTGCCGTCATCGAGTATTCATCGAACATGTTCAAGGCGGAATGCTGCCCATATTTCTTCACAGGCAGGATGCCCGTCATATACGCCATGGCGATGTAAGATTTGTCTTTCAAGAGGTTGCGAAGCCAGTTCAAATAGGCTTTCTGGCCGTCCTTTTCCCCTGGATACTCACGGAAAATGCAGTCCCATTCGTCAATGACGAAAACAAACTGCCGACCAGAAGCCTGACTGAACAGCGCAAGACTGTATATCAAGTCGTCTTCATCGTATTTGACATTCGGATAGGCATTGTGAAGATCGTTCAAGATTCTCATGGCTATTTTGCCGAGGACCTTCTCCATGCTTGCCGATTGACCGACAAACTCCGTCATTATCCAATAGATGACGTCGAACTTCCCAAGATACTGGTCCCACCCAGGGCATTGCGCCAATTTAAGTCTTTCAAAAAGACTCCTGTTGTCGTCCCCCGCGCCATAATAGGCGCACAGCATCGCGGCAGCCATGGATTTGCCGAAACGACGTGGACGTGAGACGCAGAGATACTTGTTCGGAGTGTTCACCAAGGCGTTTGTCTCGGTGATCATCGTGGTTTTA
Source organism: Victivallales bacterium (assembly GCA_017458805.1). Classification (GTDB taxonomy): domain Bacteria; phylum Verrucomicrobiota; class Lentisphaeria; order Oligosphaerales; family Oligosphaeraceae; genus RGIG3456. The sequence continues at coordinate 1,997 of JAFTAC010000654.1, forward strand.
TCCACGTAGATTTTTCCGTTCAAAGCCTCTTTGAACAAGTTGCTGCCCGGATTCAAATAAACGCCCATGACTATATTTCCTTTGCCTCAATTGTCTCTTATGCCATCATTCTCCTAATTTGTTAATATACCCACAAATTACTCTCTGTCAATGCTGTCTTCCTCTCTTCTGCTCAAGATTAGCAAAAATCAGGGCTGCGAGGCGCTTCGCGTCCCCGTCGCCGACATAGCTGTTGTGGGGCGTCAGAACGACGTTCGGAAGATTCCAGAGGGGATTGTCGCCTGGAAGCGGCTCTTCTTCAAAGACATCCAATACGGCACGCAACCGACTGGTTTTCAACTCATTGAAGAGTGCTGTTTGGTCAACGACCGCTCCGCGGGCGATATTGACCACAACAGCGCGCTCTTTCAGTAGAGAAAGCCGCCGCGCATCCAGGAGATTGCGCGTCTCATTGGTCAAGGGAAGCGTCAGAACGACAATGTCCGCAGTTGGAAGGCACTTGTCAAGCTTTTCCAACTGAAACATTTCCTGGTAATTGTCATCATCGCGCACAACGACATCCACGCCGATGACACGGCAACCAAAGCAGGAGAAGCGTTTTGCGCATTCCGTACCGACGTTTCCGCAGCCGAGTATCAGCACAGTCTTGCCAGTAAGCTCCTCCAAGTCGCGTATCTTCTGCCACTTGTGTTCTGTTTGGAATGTATGGAAATCATGAAGACGGCGATAGAGGGTCAAGACGCCTCCAAC
>JAFTAC010000071.1 GCA_017458805.1 Victivallales bacterium
AATTGCTAATTGCTCATTCCGCGCCAGGGGCCTTGAACTGAGGATGAGGATTCGTCAGTTGGAAGGGATGGACAACGGACATCTCCTCCAGAAGAGCTGGCAGGATGGACGCAAAGCGGTTGGGTGTGATGCAGGAGAGCATGGAGCGTTTTTCGTTGCGCAGGGCGAAGGTCAGGGGAATCCAGCTGTTTGTCCAGCCCGTTTCCACGCACCAGGCGCTCCAGCCCGTGTCGGCTGAGCTGCCGTAGTACTCCCAGAGTTCGGTGTCGAAGCCACGGAACCAAAGGCCATCCAGCTCGGGGTGGACGGTGGAGCTGCTTTGGATGCGGACAAGGAACTCCGCCATCTTGTCAGCAGCCGCCACGTATTTGGCTTTGCCTGTCGCCATGGCGGCCTCATGGAGGCCTGCAAAGGCATAGTTGGTGGTATAGAGCAAATCACAGCAGGGATCGCCGTTCTCCTGGATGAGCGGGGCCTCCGTCACACCATACCTCTCATTGGAGTCGGGAGCGGGGTACATGGCGTGTTCACGCGCACCCAGCAGCTCGCGGACGCCACCATGGTCCAACTGGGGCTCCAGCTGCTTGAAGCATTTCTCCAGCAGGGCACGGTTTGCGCGTGTGTCCTCCACCTCCACGAGCATGGCAAGGGGGAGGAGCATGCGGGCGATTTCCTGCGCAAGCCCATTCGTCCATGTCACTTCGTTTGGGAACTTCTTCATATAGGCCTTGATGCCCAGCTTCGCCTTTTCAAGGAATGGGGCGTGTCCCGTGGCGCGCCATGCCATGATGAAGCCAGCCCACATCCAGCCCTGGCTGTGGGCGCGAAGATTGACGGTGGGCTTGTCGCGGAAATAGTCCCAGTTCCTGCCGTCTGCAAAGTCGGAAGGAAAGCGTGGGGCAGTCTCGCGGAACCCCAGCGGCCCCGTGGTGCGCAGGACGGAGAGCAGGCAGCGGAGTATGCGCGCGTCATACGACGTCTCGTCAATCCATTCAGTGGCAAGCATGCACCCCATGGCGGAGCGAAGATTGTCGTCGCCGTAGTAGGCTTCGAGGTTGTCATAGAAGCGCAGCATCCCATAGCAGGGGTTCGTCTTGTCGTCATTGAGAAGGTTGGAGTCGTTGAAGGTATGTCCGAAGAGGTTGTTCAGGATGCCGATGGTGAGTTGGCGGTCGCGGGGGTTTCGCTCATGCTTCCACCCGTATGCGAAGACGGGAAGCACCTCCCCCGTGCAATCGCCGCGCGCATGGGTTCCCATGCGCTGGCAGCCATCGGCGTCAATGCCCGACGTGAAGCCCTCATAGACGGCGTTCATGCTGCTGACCATGTACTTGCGCAGCCAGTCATGGTTGCGGTTGAAGGCCGTCATGCCGCTGTCTTCTGGCAGCTTTTCATCGGCTTTGAAAGAGGGGGCGACATCCGATTGCCAGCGTTTGATGGCGGGCTTCTCACCCATCCACTTGAGAATCCAGTTCCAGAGGGCCAGCCAGTCCGCCTCGGGGGCGAAACGTCCGCGGACAAAATGGCTGAGCCCCGAAGTCGCCACCAGCACATTGGGGTAGTCGGGGTGGACGAAGAGGATGGGCTGCGTCTCCTGCGGCAAGCCGAATACCGCCTTGCGGTAGCCTGCGACACGCGCCATTGCAATCAGAGGGGCAACCTCCGCATTGACAGGCCTCGCCCAGCAGGAGTGCGCCATCAGGATGCGCATTGGGGGCAGTGTCCTGCCAAATGCCTTCGATGCGACGACAAAGCGGCTGTAGGGCGGCTGCACAGGCACACCGAACTCAAGACGTCCGCACGCCTCCGCATACTCCACGTAGAGCTTCTGCTTCTTTTTCTGAGCCTGCTTCAGCAGCTTGTCAGTTATTATTGAGCCTGACGCGACGGGGTACTCGCCGCCCACACAGAAAATTGCCTCGCCATTCTTGCCTGTGCGGATTGCCTCCTCCAGGCTGGAAAACCATTGACAGGCCACCAGGCGGGGTAGGTCGCTATGGCCAGGGGTTACGATAATCATGGAGTGTTCCTCTTTTGTGTGGGATAAAGTGCAGGCGCAGAGCGCCTGTGCACATTACGGGGCTGTTGCAAAACTTCATTAAAACATCTTTTTCCGCGTGCTTTCACGCGGAAAAAGATGAATCTTTATACAGGGTCACAAGACCCTGACTACAGTTTTGCAACAGCCCCTACCTGCGTTGCAACGTTTCCATTATGCCACGGATGTATCCGATGGCAAAGAGGTTGCCCTGCATGGTATAGCCGAAGTTTTCGTTGCCCTCGCCCGCCATGGTGGGGGTGTGGTCGGGGCGCACGAGGCAGTTCGGGCAGTATTTCATAGCGGTGGCCAGCAGGGCTGGCATGTCCGTTGGGCCGTTGTCGTGGAAGGTTTCACGGAAGCAGTCCCGCGTACCCGTGATGTCGCGGATGTGCAGGAAGTGGATGCGCGGACCGAACTCCTGCAGGAGAGCTGGTACGTCTTCGCCCATGGCACGGAAGGTCGCCTGGCAGAAGGTGATGCCGTGCGACGGGCTGTTGGAGAAGGACATGGCGCGGCGGTAGGCGTCGGCGCTTGTCAGCACACGTGAATAGCCAAGAAGCGGGGAGATGGGCGGATCGTCGGGATGAAGCCCCATGACGATTCCCGCCTCCTCGGCGACTGGGATAACCGCCTTCACAAAGTAGGCGTAGTTGTCCCAGAGCTTCTCCTCGGTGAGCTTCAGCGGCACGTTGTTGTCGATGTCTCGCACATCAAAACCGCTGGTGAGGGCACCGCCGCGCTCCAGCAAATCGTTGCGCGAGCGGAACCAGCCCACGCCCGCCATGAAGTTGTAGCAGAGCAGACGCAGCCCCAGACGCCCCATGTTGCGGAGCATCTTCTGGTAGCGTTCGATGTCCTCGTCGCGTCCAGGCAGCCCCAGCTTGATGCGGGACATGTCGAACTCGTCGCCCTCCAGCGCATAGAGGGTGAAGCCCGCCTCCTGGAAGCGGTCGCGCACGGTCTTGAGAGCCTCGTAGTCGGAGGGGTCTGGAAGCCCCGTCAGCTCGGGGGCCGCCTTTGTGACGATATGCTTGACGCCCAACTGGGCCGCAAGCGTCCACTGGATGTTCTGCCTCGCGGGCAGCATGAGTCCTAGTTCCATTGTCAGACCCCCGTTGAAGCCAGGAAGCCGCCATCGACAGGCACGGTGATGCCTGTGACAAAGGCCGCCTTCTCGTCATCCAAAAGCCATTCCACGCAGCCCAGAAGCTCCTGCGCCTCCCCAAAGCGTTGCAGAGGCGTATGCTGCATCACGTTCTTGCCGCGCTGCGAGAGCCCGCCATCAGGCGTGCGTAAGTACTTCACGCTGCGCTCATTGACGAAGAAGCCAGGTGCAACCGCGTTCACGCGGATGTTCGCAGGCGCAAAGTAGTTGGCAAGCCATTGGGTGAAGTTTAGGATGGCGGCCTTGCTCATGGCGTATGCCGCAACGCGCGTCAGGGGGCGGTAGGTGTTCATGGAGGCGAAGTTCAAGATGCTGCCGCCGCCATTGCCCGCCATCTGCGCACCGAAGATGCGGGATGGTATCACCGTGCCCAAGGTGTTGATTTTCAGCACGCTTTCAAAGGCAGCCATATCGACGCCAAGGAATCCGCGCTCGCCCTCCCCGAGGGAGTTGTCCAGCTCGCGCGGATCAAACTGCGTGAGCGTTGACATCGCGTTGATGTTGTTGCCGCCTGCGCCGTTGACCAGGAAATGGCACGGCCCCCATTCGGAAGCCACTGTCGCCGCGATTTCCTTCATGCGCGGTTCGTCGGTGACATCGCCTGGCTCGATGCGGCAGATACCTCCCACCTTTGCGATAGCCTCCGCCGTCTTCTCCAACTTGGCGGCTGTGCGCCCTATAAGCACCACCTTCACGCCTTTGGCGGCAAGAAACGTGGCTATTTCCGAGCAAAGCGTACCGCCTGCTCCTGTTACAATTGCAATTTTGTCTTTCCAGTTCATGTTGGTTTTCCTTTTTCTTATTGTGCACGGCTACGCGCCGTGCACTCAGGACGTGGGCTTTTGTTCTGTGCTGCGAGCGCTGCTCGCAGGGCTATCCCAGCACTGTGGCGGGGTTTTCGTAGCAGAGCTTTCTGGCGAGGGCGGCCAGGCGTGGGGCGTCTGCTGGCAGTTCGTCGGCAGCAGCCTTCTCCGCAAGCCAGGCGCAGAGGGTGCGCCTGAAGTATTCGTGACGCACAAACGAGAGGATGCTGCGGGAGTCGGTGGTCATGCCGTTGAAGACGGAGAGCACGCCGTAGGCGGCCAGCGTCTCAAAGCAGTCTCTCATGCCGTGGATGTGGTCGCAGAGCCACCAGGCAGGCCCCAGTTGCACCTTGCCACGCACGCCGTCCCCTGGGAAGGCGCCCGCCATCACCGCCAGTACGGCATGGTCGGCAGGATTTAGCGTGTAGAGGATGGTGCGCGGCAGGCCAGACGCAGAGCGCTCCAAATCGTTTAGCAGCGCTGAGACGGAGGCGATGTCGCAGGGATGCCCAATGCCCGCATAGCCGCCCGCAGGACCTGCCTCGCGGCGCAAACGATCGCTGGTCTTGCGAAGTGCCCCTATGTGCAGCTGCAGTATCCAGCCACGCTGCGCGTATGCTGCACCTAGACGGCGCAGCATCGCAGAGGCGACGCAGGTCGGGTCGGCACTGCACGGGTCGGCTAGGATGGCCTTGTCGTCGCCCTGGTCAGGTTCATAGTGGAAGCCCGCATCCAGCGCATGGTCGGCAATGCGGCAGCCTGCCGCATGGAAGCGATCCAGGCGTGCGTCCAGCTGCAAGAGCTTCTCAAGCGTGGGAGACAGCAGGTCATCACCACGCAACGAAATAGAGAGCGAAGGGGGAAGATTCTTCCCCGAGAGTAGCTCCACTTCGTCTGAGAAGAGCGTGCTGCAAGGCGCAGAGTATTCGATGTTGAAGCGGTCGAGAATCGCACGGGCGCGGAACTCGGGTGTGGCAAGCAGCTCGTTGGCGCGCTGCCAGATGGAGGCTGCCGTGTCAGGGGTCAGCTCTTCCGCAATGCCGAAAACACGGAGGAGCTCCAGGCGCGTCCAGTGCCACAGCGGATTTCCCAACAGCTGCGGAGCCGTCTGCGCCCATGCGAGGAAGCGTTCCCAAGGGGAGGCCTCCTTCCCCGTGATAATCCGCTCAGGCACGCCGCAGATGCGCATGGCACGATGCTTGTACGGGTCGGAGGCAACCCACAACTCCGTCAAGTCACGGTACTGGCGATTCTCCACAATGTCCTTGATGGGAAGGTGGTTGTGGAAATCAATTATCGGCAACTTCGCAACAGCCTGATACAACA
>JAFTAC010000072.1 GCA_017458805.1 Victivallales bacterium
AGATTATCGATACCATCGCAGAAGAGGCGTACATTGGGATGTTTTGCTTTAAGGGCTTTTGCCACCTGGTAATACTCATCACGGAAGGTCTCATCGTATATCTGGAGATACCAGCGGTCCTGTGGCCAGTTGCAGGCTTTCATTTCGGCAGCAAGGCGGTCAAGCCACTTGTCGAACTCGGGCTTCCACGTTTTCGCTTCGCGGACAAACCATACCTCGATAATCAGCGTGCTGCTGTCGCGGATTCTATGGCGGTCGATGGCGTTGATCGTATCGTGAAGTCCCTTGAAGTTGTCCAGACTGTTCAACGTAATCTGGAAGGTGTTGATACGCAGCTCATTCATGAGGTTCATCACATTGTCGTCGCTAGCCATGTTGTAGTCCCAAACGTATGTCGGTACGGGCAGCGTGTCTGGCAGGCGGTAGGGAAGCACCTTGAAGCTGCATTCCAGCTTGCGTTCGGGCAACTGTAGCTCAAGCGGTGTTAGCCTTAGGCAAATGGGATGGATACCTGGTTCCAGTTTTTTTGTGGAGAACTCCAGCATGAAGGGTGCGGACTCGCCAGGCCCTATCTCAAGTAGCTCGCCAGGTGTGTAGTCGATGGGGATATCCGCAAAGCCGTCCATCCAATGGAGCCGTCTCAGTGTCACGGCGGACGATTTTTCGCCCTCGGTAAAAATCTGGCAGGTCACCGTTTTAGGGGTGTCGTTTGTAAGCATTAGCACTTTTCCTGTACGGCCATTGGCAGGAGCCACTAGCGCAAGGTGCTCCGTCACCATTGGTGGCAGGACGGTCGTATCGTCGAGGACTGTCATCTCGGGGATAGCCTGCCAACGGAAGGCGGTCTCTTTCAATAGTGTTTCGACTTCGGGCATCTTGCTGAAGTCGAACTCACCACGTAGTATTGCTGCCAGCTGCTTGCCTGCGTTGATGCGTTGTTGCGCGGCGGAATGATTGGCAATGCCTGCTGATTCATAGCGGCGGCGCTCACGCTCGATGGCTTCCAGCAATGGCGCAGTTTGGCGGATTAGCGCAGTAAGAAAGCCGCCTTTGGGAAGCCGCAATTGACGCAGTGGCTCAAGCGATGCTGATGCCTCCAACGAGGAGTTTTCGCCATCGGCAATATGTTCGATGACAAGGCGGTCCACCACCGACCAAGTGCCAGCACTGTGGTAGTCGATGCCGACGGCTATGGAGACAAACTCGTTTGCTGCGCGGCGGGGTAATTCGGTGGCGAGAATCACGCGACTGCCAGTATGACCCTTGCCAGTCGTGCATGAAAGCTTATTGCAGGTGCCGCCGACGGTTTCGCCTTCAGAGATATATAGGAAGTTCTGTCCAAGACGATTGGATGTCAGAAAGGCAGTCGCCCGAATCCTTCCCCCAGAGGGGAGTTCTCTCGCAGGAAGGTCACAGATAAGGAAGCCCCAGCTTTTGTCGGTGGGCGCGAAGAGCAGCCCTGGGAACATCGCCTCGTCCCCGCGCATTCCAGTGGCGAGGTCACATTCCGCTGTCTTGTCGCCATAGATGGTGAACTTAAGCTCAGCGGGTAACGTCTCTTCCGTGAACTTGAAATCACGCAACACACGGGCACCAAGTGAATGGCAGACCAAAAAGATGCCTAGCAGGAAAGCCATCAGGCGGAGGGAAGAGGAATGGGGTATTTTCGTATTCATGGGTATTTTCTGGACATGTATGCGCAAGCATCTCTCACAGGAGATAATATAGCATATTTATCGGATTGATTTGGTTGTCACGTAACGTGCAGATGCCTACATGTCACGGATTCAGAGCTGTGTTCCTTCTTATTTGCCAGCCTGGTAATGAGCCCAGAGGCGGGACTGAGAATTATTGGCGTTGAGTGTCGTGCCTTGGTAAATCACCTCTGCCTTTCTGCACTCGCTGTGCCCGTCCAGGAAGCCGATGTTAGCACCGCCGCTGTGCTTGTCACTGACGCGCCCGAAGTTCTCAGATTCAAGATTCTGGAACTTGCCGAAGACAAATATCTGGTTAGGATTTGCGGTGCCTGTGCAGCAGAAGTACATGGTTGACGAGGGGGTGATGTGGGCGTTGATGGGGCCTCTTTCAGGGGCACCATAGGCGACGTATGGCATGCCGTAATTGTCGGTGCCTGCACCAGTGCATCCGTATCCGAAAGAACCATTGATGGCCTGCGTAGAAGGGCACAGCAGTATTTTATTGACATTCATTACATAAGGATATACTGCCGCAACCCAGTAGTATCTGTTGCCACCTTGAATTGGCCACCATGGGCTGCCAGTTTTGTCATCGGGATTACAATATGCGACAGGAGAGCCACCCCTAACAGGAAGATTGTATGTGAAGGGCAGTGAGTCGTCGTTGTCCAAATAGTATTGGACAATCCCCATGGCGATTTGCTTGACGTTGGACATACATGAGGTTGCACGTGCCTTCTCGCGTGCCTTGCTCAAGGCTGGCAGCAGCATGGCGGCCAGTATTGCGATGATGGCGATGACAACGAGGAGTTCAATGAGCGTGAAGGGAGAGTTGTTCTTCGTCGTTTTCATGTTCGTTTTCCTTTTTGTTAATGGATTAATGTCAAACACCTCTAGAGGGGTTAGAGGGCTAGTTTAGAATTGCCTTCTTGGGAGACAAAGACCTTTGTGAGTGACTAAAATCATCTTTTGAGTCC
>JAFTAC010000655.1 GCA_017458805.1 Victivallales bacterium
CGTGTACTATCGCCTCGGCGTGAAAGAAGTCAATAAAGAATACAAAAACGCCGTCAGCCGCGTTACGCGGCTGACGGCTCTGTGTCATCTGTGTTATCTGTGTTATCTGTGGTTATAAAATATTACACTATAAACCTTACAGATCGATTTCAGGAACGTGGACAATCGACTCGGTGTTGAGGGAGTCAATGGCGCACTGGAGCACGGTCTGGGCAGCCAGACCGTCCCTGCCAGAACCATCGATGTTCTCGGGGGCGGTACCATTGGAAACCTGCTCCAGGAAAGCGTGGATGCGGTTGCGGAAGGTATCAACGAAATCACGGTGCCCGCCGAAGACTGGATTGGTGTAAACCTGCTTGATGGGGTTGCCTGCTGGGTAGAGGGTCGCCTCGCGCCACATGTCTTCCAGCACAAAGCGCCCCTTGATGCCCGCTACTTCGCAACGCTCCATGGGATGGCCGCGCTCGATGTCATAGCTGGCGGAGAGATGGCCGACTGCGCCGCTCTTGAACTTAACGTTCAGGCTCATCGTCGTCCAGATGCGGCGACCAGGGGCGCGCGTGCAGAATGCCTGCACGGCAGTGATGTCCCCGCCAAAGTGGCGCATCACATCCACCGAATGGGGGTTCAGTGCCTTGATCATGTAGAACGGCGAACTCTCGTTCGGGTTCTTGATCCACATGGACATGTTGATGAAGAGCTGCGTTCCGATGAGACCGTCCTCCACCCACTTGGTGGCCACCTTGGCGGCCTCCGTGAAGCGGTGGTTGAAGTCGATGGCGAAGCAGCGGCGGTTGCGCTTGGCGCACTCCACCATCTTCCTCGCCTCGGGAATGGTGTTGCAGATGGGCTTCTCACAGAGGACATGGCAGCCCGCCTCCAGAGCCTGGATGGTGGGAAGGTAGTGGTCGCTGCCATACTCCGTGCCGCCTGTCGCCACGCTCACCAAATCTGGCTTCTCCGCGGCAAGCATGGACGGCACGTCGCCATAGCCCTTGACGCCCAGCCTGGCGGCAGACGGCTCCAGCCTGTCAGGCCGTATGTCGCAAACCGCCACCAGGTCGGCCAGAGCATCCGCCTTGTACAAGTCGGCATGGCGGTTCCCGATGGGACCGCAGCCGATGACTGCTACTCGTAACGGCATGGTGATCAGTCCTTCTTCTCCTGGAGGCTTGCGGCCTGCTTGGGGTCGCCGATGTGCAGGGTCTCATACGCCTGCTTGCTGGACTTGAAGGCAGGGCCGACCTCTTTCGCACCGTGCCAGCACTCCTGGGTGAACATCGGGTCCTTGCGCCCCGTCTCCTTTTCGCGCTTGGCGATCCACGCCTCCATGCGCTTGGTCAGGGCCTTGACGATTTCGGGGTTCTCGTCTGCGATGTTGTGGTTCTCCTCGGGGTCGAGGAGCAGGTCATAGAGTTCCACGGCGGGCTTGAAGTGGAAGTCGGGCTCCAGCGCGCGGATGAGCTTCCAGTGCGGGGTACGCCAGCCGTGCTTGCGCATCCAGGTGCATTCCGTGATGTAGAACTCGGAGCAGAGGTTCTCCTTCTCGCCGCGCACCAGTTGCATGAGGCTCTCGCCGTCGATGTCCGCAGGGGCCTTGAAGCCCATGAGCTCGGCCAGCGTGGGGAGCAGGTCCTTGTGCTGGCAGTAGCCCTTCACGCGCAGTCCAGCGGGGATGTGGCCAGGGTACTTGATGATGGTCGGAACCTTCAGCGTGTTGTCGTAGATGCTGTGGTGGTCGAAGTAGCAGTCGTGGTCATAGAGGGTCTCGCCGTGGTCGGAGTTGATGACGACGACCGTGTTGTCGTCCAGGCCAAGCTCCGTGATGGCGGTGAAGATGTTCTGGATGCAGAGGTCCATGTAGGCCACGGCGCCGTCGTACTGGGCGATGACATAGTCCTTGTCGGTAATATAGTCCTTGGTTTCCTCGCTGAACGGCATCCAGGAGCGGAAATAGTCAGCAAATGGCTTGAACTCAAAGACGGGCTTCATGGACTTGTTCTTCTTGTCGAACTCGTTGCCTTCGTAGAAGATCCTGTCGAATGGTGCGGGTGGCAGATAGGGGGAGTGGGGGTCCATGTGGCGCAGGAAGAGGAAGAAGGGCTTGTCGCCAGCGGCGAGACGGCGCAACTCGGGCAGAGCCACGTCGTTCATGTTCTGGGCCTTCGGGAGGCGCCCGTCATTGATGCTGCCCCAGTTGTGGTAGTTGATGTAGTTCTGGTAGCCGCGGGCGGCGGGGTTGCCCTGGAAGCCGATGCTCGTGGTCGCATAGCCAGCCTTGCCGAGGATCTCCGCCAGCGTCTCGCCCTGGATGTCGCCTTTGTGGCGCAGAGCAACGGTGTTGGTGCCGAAGCAGTC
>JAFTAC010000656.1 GCA_017458805.1 Victivallales bacterium
CAGGGCGGCAGAGGTCGATGACAATACTGCCGTTTGGGGACATGCGCTCGATTTTATAGTACATCCCAGTAGGAGTGGCCAGCTTGCATAGCCAGTCCGCCCCCCATTTCGCCTCGTCCAGCAAAGCCTCTGATGAGAGATAGGCGCCTGCGCGCGCCAGATAGGTGATGACTGGAGCTGCCGCGCAGGGGAACTTGTCAAAGTCGCCAGCGTCATGCCAGCCGCCAGAGGAGTCGTGATGTCCGATTATCTTTCCGCCAGCAAGAAGGTTTGGCTTTGAGCGGAGCTGCCCATCGTCCAGATGGCAGGCGGGGTGGAAGCCAGGGATGTCAAAGCCACAGCGGCTGTGGTACATGAAGCTGCGGCTCTTCTCCAGAAGGTCTGTATAGAGGTCTTCGCGTATTTGGAACTCGTGGGTTTTGCACTCTTTCTCGCCGACGTTGAAAACGAGCTGGTAGGTACCGCACTGCGAGACGCTTGAGAAATCCGCCTCGAACTCCTGGCGTCCCCATTCGTCCAATCCTCTATAGTTGAGTTTGCCAGAAGCGCATTTCTTCCCCTTCTCGTTGAGCAGGATGAACCGTCCTTGCTTGTCGGGAAGCGTGCTGCGCACAAATGCCTTTTTCACGCCTTTGCGCTGGTAGCCGAGCTGGCTGATAATCGGTTCGAGAACAGCGTTGCCGAAGCCGTCGAACATCAAGTCGTCAAACCAGACGCTGCCCGTGTTGTCGTTGGTGTGCAGTTTGAAGCAGACGTGGGTGGCGCTTGGAGGTGGCTGCATGGTGACGGAAAGCTGCTTCCAGTCGTGGGTGCCGCTTGTCATGGGGGACTGGTATGCACCGACCAGGTCAATTCTGCTGGGAACTCTGTTGATGAAGTCGCCTGCGTTGCTACCGATGCCCATGGGGGCCCATTGGCTGTAGAAGAGCACCTCTATGTAGGTGTTTCCTGTGGCGTTTTCAGCCTTGACGTATGCGGAGAAGGTGTATTCGCGTGTGGGATCGATGACGGAGAGGATGGTGCTGCCCACCCCGCCAAGGCTGTCCTTGGAGTTGGAGAGCTTTAGCGAGTAGTTGCCGCTGCGGGGAGTGGTCTTGTCCAAGGTCATGTCCACATTGTTTTTGAGGCCTGCGTTGAGCGGATGCAACTCGGTGAACTTCACCCAGTTCTTCACATCGCCGTTTTTGACGGTCTCAAAACCTGGGTTGGGGACAAGGTTGGTGGGATGCGGACCGAAATTCTCCTCCCAGTCGGGCGTATTGAAGGCGTCAGGCATCTCTGTGATGGAGAGCTCTTTTATCCAGAAGTCGGCTGGCTGGGCGCTGGTGAAAAGGAAGGAGGCGCGGAAAGACTTGATGGGCTTCGGGGGCATCAGGGTGAAGGTTTCCTCCGACCAGGTGCGCGAACGGCTGCGGAAGATGAAATGGGACTTTCCCCACCCCTCTGTCGTGCCGTCCATGTACTCCAGCTTGTCCAGAAGCAGTCCGTGGTGCCAGTCGTATGGGAATGTCTCGCCTTTGAAGTGAAGGGAATAGCGCAGGGGAACAGGCTCCGTTTGGTTGAGTTCGATTATCTTGGAGTCAAACTTGAAACTCTTGAAGGCTGGAAGCACGATGTGGAGGGCCCCGTCCTTCACGGAAAGGTGCTGCCTGAGCTCTTTTGTGTTTACCCAATCAACAATGTCGCCTTTGGCGTCTTGCTGGAAGGAGGGATTCGGGACCAGATTGGCTCCTGCGTATGCAAGTATGCTGGCCAACATCAATATCCAAAATGACTTAAGGCTCATGGTTTTAGCTCCTTTTGATTGTCAAAACGTTTTAGTCCTCTTTTCGTATTAATTTAGCATTTTTACTTGCTATAAACACAAGATAATTTGCAGTGTAATGCAAATCTTTGTCAAAGGTCAGGCGGACGGTGTGAGAAACGGAGTTATGAGATGGGGGCGCGGTTACGGTGGTATATGATACCTAATCCCTGCCCCCTAATCCCTATATGGGAATACCGCCAGAGCAGCCGTAGAATTGTAGGGAGAGCTTGCGTTCTGTGGGTTCTGGGCAGAAAAGCTCAGCTGGCTGGGGGATGTTGACGCCTGTGAACAGAATATCCAATGGAGGGTATTCCGAAGCCTGATGGTCTTGGAATATGCCTGCATGGAGGATGGGACCGCGTAGGGTTGAATTGGAGACGCGGATATTACGGGTCGGGTGGCTTCCTGCAAAGAGATACCGCAAATCACACTCCGCGTGGATGCCGTCGAAGACCAAGTCCTCCATCATGGGCAGCTTCAGTCCCTTTGGGCAGCTATTGGACCAGAGGCCGCCCTCCATCGTGAAGCCAAAGGCGATTCGGGGCTTGTGCAAATAGATGTCGCGGAATGTGATGCGACGGCAGCTAGCCTCGTATTGTCCATCGTGCTTCTTGACATAGCGCCAAGGGATGCCACCCCATTCGACGATGCCAGAGGTGTGTTCAGGAGGTACTTGGGAAATAAGCGGCTTTTCCCTTTTTTGCGGCGGTATGGGAAGGCACACGCTATACAGATTGCCATTGTGGACTGCCAGCGTGCTGTTCTGCACCTCCATGCCTGCGTACCAGTCGGTCCAGGTTCCACCAAGCATGCGGCAGAAGTGGCCCGCTGGCTTTCGGATGGCGAAGTCGTGGCAGTTTTCGATGAGGCCGTCCTCGACCCAGCCATAGATGGCGGTGGAGAGGCAGTAGTCATAGGCGTTGAGGGCGATGCCATCGTCGTATGTGCCGAAACGCGAATCGCGGATGGTGAAATAGCGTCCGTCGCTTAGATGGACGCCGTCCTTGTCCCCCGCAATGAAAAGCCTTTCCAGCAGGATGTTCTCAAAACTGCAGACGTGGATGCCATAGCCTAGGAGCGTCAAATCCAGGCACTCGTAGTCGCGTACTACCAAATCACGGACACCCAGGAAGGCCAGGTGCCCGCGCAATCCTGGGTAGATGGATAGGTGGGTCAAATCAACGCCGTTGGTGACAAGATGCAGTCCCTCGATGCGGATGTTGTGGTTCCATTCATGCCCAAACAGCCCTTTGTTGACGATAAGCGGGTGGGCACTGTTTGGATCGGGGGCACGTCGTATGACGACACCAGGCCCGAACTCCAACGCTGTATCATTGCCGATGAAGAGCGGCCCCGTCACATCATAGATGCCTGGCTTCTCTAGGCGAATGGTGCCGCCTTTGTCCAGGTGACTTTGGAGGAACTCCGTGTTCTGGACGGGGGAGTTGTCGGGATTCAGCGTGATGATCATAGTTAAGCGGGATAGCCGAGAAAGGTCTTTTCGGGGAGGCCAGCGGATTTTGCGTCGTGCGCGGAAATGAAGAAGTGCTCCCAGCGGGCATTAACATGGTCGCGGAAGAAAACACCGTATTCGCCGTCGCCATAGTAGTCGAAGAAGGCGCTGCGGACTGTTGAGCCGCGCAGGTGGTCGAGGGAGGCAACATCGAATTGGAGGATGGGCTGGTTTTCCACGCAGGCGATTTGGCGATAGAGGTTGCATCCTGCCCAGACTTCGTCGCCGATGTGGGCGTGTCCATAGAAGTGTGCGCGGAAGTTGTCGGGCAGGGGAAGCATCTGTGCCAGAAGGGCGGCAGGGCGGTTGGCTCCTGGAAAGCCGCAGTGCGCGAAGGTGAAGACGGGCTTTGTGCCAGCAAACTTGTCTCGCACGGCCAGCCACGCTTCTTTCGGGTAGGGGTAGTGGTCGGGCGGGTCAGGCATATTTTCGTGGAAGCCGAACCAAAGCCCGTCCTTGGAGGCGTGGTCGGAGAAGAAGAGCATCGTGAACTCAGGCATCTCCTCGGCAAACCAGAAGTCCTCCTGGCTTTGCACCAAATGCCAGTTGGGGCGTCCATGAACGGCGTCGAAGAAGGGGACGATGGGCTTTGCTTCTTTGGTCTTCAGGCAGTGGCGGTAGTATTCAAGCTCATGGTTGCCAACAACATAGTAGATGGGTGCGCCGATTTCGTCCAGCTTCTTCAACTGCATGGAACTCATCGTGTCCAACAGCTTCAGGTCGGTGCCCTCGGAGGCGTCGCCTAGGTAGCAGATGCCCGTGATATCGGTTCCGATGGACTTGAAATCCTCCATGGCGATGGTGAAGTACTTCTCCGCCAGGACGGGATTGCGCTGTTGCAAATCAGAGAAAAGCCAGAAGCGCGTGTGGCGTCTCTCTGTGGATTCGTCAAAGATGCGGTCGATGAAATTGTTCATTTTGCTGCAAGGGTGTAGCGACGACGGCTCGTCGTTGAAATTATTTAGTTGCGTTCACAAGTGCCTTGAAAATATTAAGATGGGGTGGCTCGTCGAGCATCCCCTCTGGGTGCCATTGGAGGCCGTAGAAGAAGCGGGAGGAGTCGGTGGAGCAGATGGCCTCGACAACGCCATCGGGGGCGTGCGCGATGACTTTCAGACCGTTGCCGACTTGCTTGACTGACTGGTGGTGCGAGGAGTTGGCTGTTATTGTCTCGCTACCAAATAGTTGCAGTAGCGGGCTGTCGAGGGTGAAGGTGACGTGATGGCGAACGCGCTTGTCGGGGTAGTCGCTTTCGCCACTGTGGACGATGTCGCTTGGGTGTTCGCTTGGCAGGTCACGGTAGAGAGTGCCACCGCAGACCACATTCAAAACCTGGCAGCCGAGGCAGATGCCGAGCAGGGGAAGACGTGTGTGGTTGATGGCAACATCTGCCAGCTGCAGGAGGAACTCCTCATGCATGGAATCAAGCAGGTTCATCTTGGGGTGGTTCTCCATGCCATAGCGTTTTGCATCGATGTCAGGTCCGCCGATGAAAACAAGGGCGTTGCAGCGGTCAAGGTAGGAGGGGATTTCCGCAAGATTGGGGGGCAGCAGGAGAGGCAGACCGCCAGCGCGGTAGATGGCCTGGAGGTAGTTGGCACCGATGCCGATGGCTTGCTGCTTGTAGGTGGTGGTAAGGCCGATGATGGGGAGCATGGTGGTAAGTCGGTGGTTTTGCGGATGGGGAGGACATGTGCCTTGGGGCGGCCATGTGCGCACGTTGTGCGCACCCGAGCTGGGGCGCACCCGAGTTGCTCTGTGCGCACCGCCCGCTTACTGCTTGGTGAAATCGAGGAAGTTGACGTTGGGCATGGCGAGGAAGAGGAGCTTGATGACGTGCCTGCCAGCGGGGAGTTTCACGGTGGCGGTGGCGGTTTTGTTGATAGCGTGGTTTTTGGCGCCTTCATCTACGATGGTGAAGTCGGCGATTTCCTCCTTGTCGTCCAGGAAGAGGCGGATGCTGCGAGGGTGCTTGTAGGGGTTGCCATAGTGCAGGGTGGCGG
>JAFTAC010000073.1 GCA_017458805.1 Victivallales bacterium
CGTTTGGAATTATGTCCATGATGCTTGCCAGGGCAGGGGAACCGGGGGAAAAGGAGCTTCAGGAGGCTCATCGCCTTTTTGACGCGCGCGCCTATGTGGAGGCGGCGGAAGCCTACAGAAAAGCAGCCGAGGCCGGAAACGCCGTGGCCCAGGCAAACCTTGGCGTCTGCTATCAGAATGGCCTCGGTGTGCAGAAATCCCCCGAACAGGCAGAGTATTGGCTGCTGAAATCAGCCAAGACCGGCAATGCCGATGGACAATTTCTGCTTGGCAACTACTATTTGACAAAAAGCATACACAACCGTGACAAAGCGGCGAAGTGGATGCGACTTGCCGCCGAGCAGGGGCATGCCCAGGCACAGGCTTGCATGGGCCAGTTCTACCATCAGGATTTTTTCAGCGAGAATATCCATCACAATGGTCCCGAGGCTGTACGCTGGTTCCGTCTTGCCGCTGCGCAAAACGTTGCCGAGGCACAGTATATGCTTGGGTATATCTATTTGAACGGCTATGATGACCTGGATAAGGACCCCGACGAGGCCGTCGAATGGCTTGAGAAGGCCGCCAAGCAGGGGCATGTACGTGCGCAGGCAGAACTGGCGAAGGTCTATGCCAGGGGAGCGGCCGGAAAGGTCGATGAGAAGAAGGCCTTCGAGAACCATTTGCGGGCTGCCAAGGCCGGGCATCCCCTGGAGCAATACGAGACCGGCCGGTGCTATGAGCTGGGGCTTGGAGTCGAAAAGGACTTCCGCGAGGCAGTCAAGTGGTATCGCTGCGCGGAGGCATTTCGCAACCCTCCCGTCGGCGGCTTCATCTATTCCACCGAGGCCTCCAACCGCATGCGCGAGCTTCGCTCGAATGCGCGAACCGCCTGCCAAAGAGGAAAGGAGTTGCTTGAGCAGAAAAAATACGGAGAGGCCGTGAAGTGCCTTGAGGAGGCTGCCTCTGTCGAACTGGCCGAGGCCCGATATTTGCTTGGGCAGTGCTACAATTGGGGGTGGGGCGTCGAGAAGGACGCCTTCAAGGCCATGTACAACTACAAGAGCGCGGCCCGGCAGGGGGACACCAGGGCGCAATTCGCCCTGGGCGCACTCTACTATGATGGCGCTTTGGATGAGGAGCCCGACTATGAGGAGGCGGTCAAGTGGTGGCTTCAGGCAAAAAACGCCAGTCTGCTCGCGCAGTACTGGCTGGGCGTCTGCTATGCGAAAGGGCAAGGCGTGCGGAAGGACATGAAGCAGGCCATCAGCTTCTGGGAGCTTTCGGCGCGTGGAAATGCCGATGCAAAAACCAAGTTGGGGATGTGCTATTACGAGGGAAACGGAGTTGAACAGGACTACAAGACCGCTTTCTATTATTTTAATGTTGCCAACTTCACGGCAGAAGGATGGTACATGAGTGGCGTCTGCTATGAAAATGGTCAAGGCACGACAAAAAACATCAAGATGGCCATTAACTGCTATAGCCAGGCAGTCAAGAAAGGCCATGAAAAGGCACAGGAAGCACTTGAACGCCTAAAATAGGCATTCCCTTTTGGAAATAATTCGTGGAGGCTGCTATAGGTTAGGTGTAGGGAGAAGGAAAAGAGGCATTTATCCGACAATCAACCCTGCATTTTCAAATGGAGATTATGTAATGACAAAGAATTCCATATTCAATTCGAGGATGCTATTCTTCCTTTGTATCCTAGCGGTTTCACTTCTGACCGGTTGCCGCACGGTTCCAATCACAGGGCGAAAGCAACTGATCATGACCACATCCGAATACGAGAACGGGCTTGGGGCGACCGCCTACAGTGAATACAAGGCGAAATATCCGCCGTCCTCGAACGCCGAGTACAACCAGGCTCTGGCCAATTGTGGCAGTGCCATCGCAAAAGTCTCGGGCGAGAGCAGCTTCCAGTGGCAGTTCACGGTTTTGGAGACGAACATCGAGAACGCCTTTTGTCTGCCAGGAGGCAAGGTGGCCGTCTATTCGGGCATCATGAAGAGGATGCGCAACGAGGCGGAACTGGCCTTTGTGGTGGGGCACGAGGTGGGACATGCCATCGCGCGCCATGGTGGTGAAAAACTCACCCGCTCCACCCTCATCTCCCTGGGAGGCCTTCTGGTCAGCTTTGGCGTCGGGGATGACGCAGCCCTTATTTACGGCATCGGTTCCAGTCTCGGCGTGCAGCTCCCGTTCAGCCGCCACAACGAGTCGGAAGCGGACAGGATTGGGCTGCTGCTTATGGCGCGCGCCGGCTATGACCCCCGCGCCTCCGTCCAGTTCTGGACACGCTTCAGCAAGGGGGCGAAGTCCAGCACCGTAGGCAATCTCCTCAGCACCCACCCCTGCGACGAAAAACGCATCGCCAACATGAACGCCCTGATGGGCGAAGCCCTGGCTGAATACCGGAAGTGCAAAAACAAGAGGGGCTTCGGCATGACATTCACGCATGGAAACTGATAGCCATATTCTACAACAGGAGACTTTGACATGCAGAAGACAATGATGAAATGGATGAACGCGTGTTTCTTGTTTTGCATAGGGGCTCTGCTGGCCACCGGAACGGCGTTTGCCCAGCAGGGGGCGCTGCGCTGGATGGAAAATGGCGGTGGGGAATCGGGTGGAAAGCTGTCGGCTGATGAGCTTGCACAGCTTCTGGCGATGGTAGGCGAACAGACATGCGCCTTGTTTAATATCTCCGGCGAGGGTGTGCTTCGGGATATGGAGGCCATTGTGGATTCCTGCCAAAAGAGCAACGCCAGTCCAAAGATCCAGGGAATCTTCGAGGAGCTTCAGAATGCCCTCAAGGAAATGGATTTGAGGCAGCTATGCGGTTCTGTTGACTTGAGCTGGAATTATAAGGAGCGTTCAATTGACCCGCAGTTCAACCTGTGCCTTGTCTTCGGGAAGCATACTAGGGTGGAGGATTTTCTGGCAAAACTGGGGGAACTGATAGAGGAGAAGCTGGAGGTGGAGAAGGAGGGGGCGGAGAACTGTCGCATAAAGGGGACAGATTTGTCAGCCTCCATGGATATGTCAGGACGCAAGATATTTATCGGCAATAAGCTGAAAGATTTTCAGGACTCCTATCGCGGTGTGGGGGTGTCTTCGGAGGTAAGTGCGTTTCTGCCGCAATCCGCCGACCTTTCTCTGGCTGTTTGGTTCAATGAACAGAACGAGGGGCTGCTGAAAAAGCTCGGCGAGGAGGATGAGCGCGGGGTGTTGGAGCTTCTTCCCCGCCAGCTCTTCCTGAATGTGAGGCTGGCAGACAAGCTGGAGGCGAAGATGAGCTGCGAAAGTGAAAGCGGCGCAGAAAGGCTTGCAGGGATGTTGCGAGAGACGGGGGGACGAATCATCACCGGCATAGCCTCCGAGTTTTCCGGGCTCCCGGTGCAGTTTCTCCCTGACAGGGAGACGTTCCAGGTAACAGTGAGCGGGAAGGAGGTCACCCTCTCATTGGCGTGTAACTGCACGACGCTGCTGGTTTCGTCGAGCTTTGCCCTTTTGACGGCGCGGCGGAAGGCTCTGAGAATCTCCTGTACCAACAATCTCAAGCATCTTGCTGTGGCATGTATGCTGTACGCAGTTGACCACGATGAGAACCTGCCTCCCGCAAAGAGCTGGGAGAAGGCCTTGCATGAGTACCTGGGAGAGACAAAGGTGGCCATTTGCCCCGCCGTCATTCGGCGGCGAGGAGATGGCGGAAAACACTACAGCTACTATGGCGGTGGCTCGCTGAACAACCTTGACGATGCAGCGCGCCGGATTCTCTTTGTCTGCTGGGAGAAGCATGACAAGCCCGATGAAGTCCATGTGACTTTTGCGGACGGCCATGTCGCATCCGTTTCCCGCGACAGCGTCGAGACGGCTATTTACGAACACAAACCAGGGGAACTGCCCAGGCTCCCATGAGACCCGCGGGGGTGGTAGTTATTTAATTGAAAACAGGGGGAACGATTCAGATGAACATCGAAGATCTTCATGAAACAAGCAATTTTACTAAAAATGGACAGCGGTTATATGAGGACAACAC
>JAFTAC010000074.1 GCA_017458805.1 Victivallales bacterium
ATTCACATGGAGATGTGCGGGCTCCGCCCCGCACAATTCGCATGGAGATGTGCGGGCTCCGCCCCGCACAATTTTATCCTCTAAAAACAGCGGCGATGGAGCCAACCAGCCGCGAGCCAATACGGGAAAGAGCGTCGATGTTGATGCAGCGGGCCAAAAGGCTCTTCTTGAGTTCAATCGCCTTGACGGGACAGAACTCGTGGCAGCAGTAGCATCGGATGCAGGTGCTGTCGTTGACCTTCGGCCCGCCTTCCGCCACAGGTTGTATGGCAGGTGGCGAGACAGGGCAGCCGCGCTCGCAGCGACGGCATTTGATGCAGATTTTCGGGTTGATGCGTGGCGCTGGAGCGACCTGACGACGTATCCAGCGGAGCATAAAGCGCGGCAGTGGCAGTATCCGCATGATGTTCAGCGGGGCGCGCACTAGGTCGAAGTCCTTGATGCGCAGCTCGTCCAGCGGCGGTCCTGCCAGTTCGATTTTCTCCAGCTCAACTGTCCCGAACTTGCCGCGTTGCGCAGCCAAAGAGACAGGCACCTGCGGTAACGTCAGCCCGATGATGCTGAAGGCAATCGTGTCCAGCGCGCTCAAGTCAGAGCTTGCCAGCAGGAGGCCGATCTTGCGTGGTGTGCCACCGCTTGGACCAGGGCCTTCCATGCCTACAACAGCGTCCATAATCGCCAAGGCAGGGGCCGCTGTGCGGTTGATGTCAATCATAAAGTCGGCCAGACGGTCGCGGTTCTGGAAGCGGAAGTGGAACTTGCCCTTTGCCGCGCCTGGAATCAGGCCGTACTGGTTTTTCAGCGCACCCGTATAGGCCATCTGGCAATGGGTCTTCAGCTTCGGTAGCGTGATGAGAACATCCATCTCCTTCAGATGTTTCGTCAGCTCGATGTGTTTCAAGATGCGGTTGTCGTTGTTTTCAAACACAGCCGTCTCCTCGAAGGCAACAAACTGCGCCCCCTCTGCCTCCGCGACCTCCAATAGTCCAGAGGCCTTTGCAGCAGTGAGCGTACCGCCCACTCCAGGGCCGTCGCCGAGGAAGCAGACACCGCCCGCCGCCTTCACCTGCCGAATGACCGCACGCACAAGGGCAGGATGGGTGGTGACAGCCAGTTCAGGTGCAGAGGGTGCCACGAGATTCGGCTTCAAGAGCACCTTCTGACCAGGCTTGACGAAGGCAGACATTCCGCCCAGAGGCTGCAAAACCTGCTCCAAAGCTTTGTCCACCTCCTCCTGCGGCGTGTAGTCCAACAGCCGCACGGCGGAAACCCGTGCCTTTTTCTGCGTCTCTTCCATCAAAACAGTCAGACCTTTTCAGAGGCGGGCCCGCCCTGCATTTTGCGGGGGATGAAACTGATAATAAGCGTCGCTACCAAATAGCAAATCAGGAAGCCCAACGCATAGCCAGCGTGCTGCGAGGTCATAAAGCGCGTCAGCCCCTCTGGCATTCGAGGCGACAGCCATGGAGACAGCAGTGGCTCTAGGCAAATAGCCCCGAGGAAGCCAGCTCCCACGCACAGAAGAAAGACTATCAGCCTGAATATCATCTTCGTGATGCGAAGACCAAAATAGAGGATGAGCAGAGATCCGATGGCGAGGGCAAGGTATTTCCACCAGTCCTTCTGCCAGTTGAAGCCCTCCTCCGAAAACTCCAGTTCCTTGAAAATCTGCTTCGCCCCGTTGGCTGGCGCGTTCTCCTCCGTGTTTTCAGGCTGACCCTCTTCTGTGGCGGCAAACTCACCTGTTTCAGTCGTCTCCTGCGCGGGCGTAACCGTCATCTGGCCAGGGGCAGTCTCCATGCCGACAACACCGCTTTGTGTCTGGACACTCTGCTGAACGGTTGGTTGCACAGCCTTCTGCTGCGACAAATGAGGCATCACCGCCACCAGAAACGCCGCGATAGCTACCCCTAACCCTAAACTTCGCTTCAATGAAAACAAACTGCCGATGATACTGAACATATTATTACCTAAATGATTATTGCTATTGCCTCAAAGTAATAATATATACAAAACAACAGAAAAATCTTCCAATAAAGTTGTTTTTTTGGCAGGATAAAAAGCAAAACTCTCCTCGGAATCCAAGGCTCGCTTCGCGGAATGTTTGAACAAGAACTCCAGCCTCACTATGCTGGCTTACTCATTTCTTTAGCCGGACAATTGTGCCTTTCTTGCTTTCCCCCTCCACAAATAGTTCTTTCCCAGTTTGTTGAAGCAATTCATTCAGTGCCTTTTTTAGCAGGTTTTTCTTTCCTGACTGCAATGTCTGGGGTAATTGACTCCGCATCGTGGATAATTTGGTTCCAAGCATCGTTTTTAAACAAAAATCGTTGTCACCACATGCACTTTTGAAAGCACTTAGGAGAATAACTTCCAATGGATTCTTCTTTTTTGTCTGTGGCGTAGCCTTCACGCTGGCTGGCGGTGTAGCCTTCACACTGGCTGGCGGCGTAGCCTTCACGCTGGCTGGCGGTGTAGCCTTCACACTGGCTGGCGGCAATGCCTTTACGCTTATCTCTGAAAAGAATGAATACTCTGTCAAAGCCGCAAGATAGCTTTCAGGCACTGCACCCATGACAAAACCATATACAGGCATCCGTGTCTTCAATTTCAATGCCAATTGGCGGAAATCACTGTCTCGTGAAACCAGACATAGTGCTTCGCATTGTCCTGTAAGGGCCAATTCCATCGCATCAAGCATCATCGCTATATCTGCAGTGTTTTTCTTGCCGTCCAATACTGGAAGCAACAACCGAACGTCAATCCCATATTTTCCAGCAGCCTTTACCCAATCACTATCAGGGAATTGGAATGTATTGATGTTTCCGTATGCCCTCCAAACCCTTGCTTCGCCAAGCTCTGCCACCCAGTTCTTCAACTGCACCAGGCAACGAGCGGGCATATTGTCCGCATCAATCAACACGGCTATTTTCAAATGTTTTTCGTTAATCTGTGTTCTATTCTCTGTCATTGGCTAAAACTCAGAGAGTGTATTATTGAGAACCTGGAAGAGTTCACGAAGCTCATCTGGGGTGTTTTGAATATCGAAGCTGATTCGGATAGCCTCTTTAGCCTGCTGTTCGGAAAAGCCCATGGCGCGCATGGAGGTGCTGCCACTGCCGTGCTCGGCAGAGCAGGCTGATGAGGAGGCCACTAGAACACCGTACTCCTCGGCCAAAATCCGCG
Organism: Victivallales bacterium; assembly: GCA_017458805.1. Lineage (GTDB taxonomy): Bacteria > Verrucomicrobiota > Lentisphaeria > Oligosphaerales > Oligosphaeraceae > RGIG3456. Next base: position 3,187 of record JAFTAC010000074.1, read on the forward strand.
ACACCACCGCCCCTTCATAGCCAGGCAGATGCAACAAGTGTATGGCACCGTCAGGCTCTGTCTCCCCCACTTTCACAGCCTTCCATTTGCTTGCAAAGCCGTCCAGTAGTTCGTCGTAAAGGCGGTTCAGTTCCAATAGGCGGCTCTTGTAGTCAGCAAGGTGAGAAGCTGCATCTTCTGCCGCGCGAACAAACATCTCGATGCCACAGACATCCATCGTCCCCGAGCGTATTCCCTTCTGCTGTCCGCCACCAACTATTTTAGGGCGAAGGCCGTCCACCAGTGTCTTACGTATCACCAACGCCCCCACAGAGGCAGGGCCGCCGATTTTGCGTGAGGAGAGCGCAACTGCGTCCAGATGTGCCTCGCGCCATGGGATGTCGCACTTGCAGAAGCTCTGGGCACAATCCAGCAGCATCTGCGTAGAAGGCCCCACCGCCGAGCGCAGGGAGCACACATCCTGCAAGACCCCCGTCTCGTTGTTGACGTGGCTGATGGCTGCCAAGGAAGGAGCTCCGCTTTCGCCTTCAAGCGAGGCAAAGGAGTGGCAGCTAACCGCCAGCTTGCCATCGCGCTGCACCATAAAAGGCATACATGCGGCAGAGCATTGCGCTAGAGGAGCCGTCAGCGACGCATGGGCGGTTGGGTCAACAAGAACAGCACCCTGCGCCAGCGTTGCAGCCAGGTTCAGCGCCTCTGTGATGCCACTTGTCCAAATCACATCCGCCTCGCCATCAGGAATGCGCAAAAGACGTAACAAGCGGCGTGCCGCCTCCAGCACTATGCGACGGGCGCGTTCCGCATAGCATGTGCCGCCGTGGGGGTTGACGCTGCAGACTGGCAGCAGCTCCGCATACCACTCGGCAATCCGTGGATGCGGACGCGCCGCCGCCGCGCTGTCAAAGAATATGCGCGGCTCCTGGTATCTCATTTATGGAGGTTGGATGTGTCGATGTCCTTGTTCGGGTCCTTGCTATAGACTGTCTCATCTGCTTCAGGCAGATGGGTCTTGCGTGGCGGGAGGATTTGGATGGGAGCCGCCCAGCGAATAGCGTTGCCGATAACCTTCAACACGTTTTCATCGTGATAGATAGGATAAGTTTCATGACCAGGCGAGAAATAGAAGATTTTGCCGTTGTCGCGGAAGAAAGTCACACCCGAGCGGAAGACGTTGCCCCCCTCGAACCAGGAGAGGAAGATGATTTTTCCATCGTCGGGTATCTCGAAACGCTCACCGTACATTTCGGAGTGCGGAAGCGTGAAGGTTTCGGGCACCCCCTGCGCAATCGGGTGGTTCGGTGCCACAACCCACAGGCGCTCCTTCTCGCCGACTTCGCGCCAATGAAGGCTGCAACTGGTTCCCATCATACGTTTGAATATCTTGGAGAAATGCCCCGAGTGCAGCACGATGAGCCCCATGCCCGCCTGAACGCGCGCCTGGATGCGGTCAACCAGCTCATTCTCCACCTTCGCATGGGCGCAGTGCCCCCACCAGAGCAGGACATCCGTATCGTTCAACAGGCTGTCAGGCAACCCTTGTTCCGGCTCGTCCAAAGAGGCAATCCGTATCTCCAAATCGTCAGCCGCCAGTTTTTCCTTCAGCAACGCATGGATGCCATTCGGGTAGATGGCGCGGATGCGGTCGCCCGCTGGCCCCTCCTGTTTCTCGTGTACAAACTCATTCCAAATCGTAACTTTGATCATTGCTTTCTCCTTTTGTTAAAACCAGCGCCCTCTAAAGGAGGGCGCTGTCAGGACGCTGATGGAACACTCCTAAAGTGACGAACACAGAACAGGTATGCGCTGTGCAAACGCACCAGGCCGCGGACGGCCTGGCTACCCCGCTACTAGATATTCTCCAGGTCGAGCATACAGACGCGGGTGACCTCTGATTCGGTGGTCAGGTGCTGCGCCACCTTCAGGTCGCCGTCTTCGCGCAGGGTCCTCATGCCGTGGCGGCGTGCGATGGCTGTCAGTTCCGTCGTGTCCTTGTGGGCGTTGATGGCGGCGCGCAGTTCGTCGTTGATCTGCATCAGCTCGAAGATGGCGATACGTCCACGGTAACCGCTGCCCATGCAGTTGCGGCACCTGCGACCAGGCTCTTCAACAGACTTCCCTGTGCCACCGCATTTGGGGCAGATTCGCCGTACAAGGCGTTGCGACACAATGCCTAGCAGAGAAGAGGAAATGAGGAAGCCTTCCACACCCATCTCCACCAGACGTGTAACGGCGCCAGCCGCGTCGTTGGTGTGCAGGGTACTAAGCACCAAGTGACCAGTCAGTGCAGCATGGATGGCGATTTCCGCCGTTTCACGGTCGCGGATTTCACCCACCAGAATCACATCGGGGTCTTGGCGGACGATAGCACGCAGCCCGCTGGCAAAGGTCAGCCCTATCTGCGACTTGACGTGGATTTGCGTCAACCCCTCCATCTGGTATTCCACAGGGTCTTCAATGGTGATGATTTTGCGGTAATCTGCATTAAGCACCGCCATGATGCAATACAAGGTGGTGGTCTTGCCGCTGCCAGTTGGCCCCACCACGAGAATCATGCCGTGTGGCATGTTGAACATGGATTCAAGGGCCGCGCGGTTGTCAGGAAGCAGCCCCACCTTGTCCAGGTCGAAAATGGCGGAGTCCTTCTGCAGGAGGCGCAGGACGATGGATTCACCATGCATACAAGGAACTGTGGAAACACGCACGTCGATGGGCGTGGCACCCGCCAGCTCAATTCGTCCGTCCTGGGGGAGGCGCCGCTCGGCGATGTTCATACCCGCCAGCAGCTTGATACGCGATGCAATGGCAGCGTACTGGCTCTTCGGCGGGCGCATCACGGTCTGGAGAAGACCGTCGATACGGAAGCGAATGAGTACCTCCGTCTCGGCGGGCTCCACATGGATGTCGGATGCGAACATCTCCTGTGCGCGGTTGAAGATGTCATTGACGAGGCGCACGATGGGGGCTTCGCGTGCGAGGTCGCGCAATGCCTGTTCGCTGTCGCTGTCCTTGCCGTTTTCACTGTCCGTCCCTGCATTGTCGTAGAGGCTGGAGATATAGCGCTCGATGTAGGCGCGTCGCGCCAGCACGAAGCGTGCATCCAGGAAGAACATGTTCTTCCAAAGCATGGCGATGCGCCCTGCATCATAGGGGTTTGCGATAGCCAGCACGGCCTTCTCGCTGTCCCAGACCAGAGGCAGGCAGTTGTTGGAGGAGAGGAAGTCAAAGGTCAATTCAGGGAAAACCAGAATATCGCCAGGTTCGTCTTCATCCAAAATCTCGATGCCCGAAACAGTGGAATAGAGCTCCAAAAGCCGTTTTTCATCAAGTTTATTAGCGGTGACCAACGCCCAGTCGCCGTCGGGGGTGCCGACGTTGCCAAGCTCCTCCACCTCCGTTTTCAACAGTGCAGCCACCTGCTCGCGCAACTGCTCCGCCATCTTCGTGGCGGATGTGCGGGGCAGGCTGCCTCGTTTGCCAGGTGCGAATGCGGCAGAGTTCTCCCCTGCGTCCCCGCCAGCGGCAAAGGCGGGCGCCGCTCCTTCCAAGGAGCCGTTATTTGTGTTTTCGTCTGCCATTATGTCATCCTCAATAGAGGTTTTCGTCTCTGTTAGCCTTTTCAATCTCCTCCAAAGAGGCCCTGTAGCGGCGCACCAGTTCCTCCTGCGGGCTCTTGTTGTCAATCACATTGACGGTCAGAAGCACGAGCAGTTCTGTGCGCGAAGAACCAATTTTGTTCAGTCGGAAGAGCCTTCCAATCCATGGAATGTCCTTCAACAGGGGGATGCCCGAATTGGCGTCGCTGTTGTCTGTCTGAATCATGCCGCCCATCAGCAGGGTAGAGTTGTCAGGCACGACCAGTTCCGTGGACATCGTCTTGTTCACAATCGTGGGGGGGATGTTGATGTTAGTGACCTCTTCAGCCGAAGAGACCTCCTGCGAAATGACCAGACGCACATCGTTTCCTGCAGTGATGTAGGGGGTTACCTTCATAATGACACCCGTGTCGATGTACTCGTAGTTGCTGCGCATGCTGTCTGTGCTGCTTGAGTAGGTGGTGGATTCCGTGGGGATGGCCACCTTTTTGCCGACGCTGATTTGCGCCTCCGCGCCGCTGAGCGCCAACATGTGGGGCTCCGAGAGGATTTTCGTGTTGCCTTCACCAGCGACCGCCTTGACCGCTGCCAACGGGTCGGACTTGTGGTCCTTGAAGAGGATGCCGATGCCAGCGCTGGTCAGGAAACTGCTGATGGTGGTTTCCGCTGACAGATTGCCGACAGAATTCATCATCACATCCAATGTGTTCTGGTCATTGCGCCCCAGGAGCTTGCTGATGGCGTATGATACGCCGTACTCGGTGGATTTGGTCAGGTTGATGTCCGTGATGATGGCTCGGATGGAGACCTGGCGCGGCGGCACGTCCTGCCGTTGCAGGAAGGCATGGATCATCTTCCAGGTGCGGGCTGTGGTTTTGACCGTAAGGCGGTTGCTCTCGTTGTCAGTGAAGACGGTCACATCCGTGTCGAAGACCGTAGCGTGAAGTGCGGGCACATTCTGATTATTGGCATTGTTGGTGATGCCTGTGCGGTTCATCGTCGTCCTGTTGTTCGTCAGGTTGCGGTTGTTGGTCGTGGCAGTGTTGTTGCGGGTATTGTTGGTGGTATTGGTCGTGTTGGTCGTGGTGCGGTTTCTGTTCGTGCTTGTGCGAGAGGTCGAAGAGGCGCGCGACGAAGTGCTTGAAGAACTGCTCGACGGGCTGCTCGACGTGGTCGTGTTAAAGAAGGCATCCAAGGAGGCGCTTAGGGTATCCACCGTACTGTGGCGGACGTTGTAGAAGAAAATCTCCTCCTTATCCAGCATATCCGTCCTGTCCAGAATCTTCACCCATGTCGCCACCTCGTCCAGCACCTCCTCCATAGAGGCGGAGACGACGATGCAGCCAAGACGCGGCAGAGAGACAACCTTGACGGCTCCGCCGCTGGGACCTGTCGCCGCTGCCACAGGCATTCCAAGCACAGGCAGAAGTGCCTGCAATTCAGTCGCAACGGAATCCGACTCAACCTCGCGGCACTGGAAGCAGCGGACAGGCCATTCCGCCTCCCCCCTGGTGTCCAGGTACTTGATGAGTTCCTGGAGCTTCTTGCAGTTCTCGGGGGCCTCGACGATGAGCACGGTGTTGGAGTCAGCCAGGTCAGTGGCTGTTGCGCCGTCGGTCATGAAGGGCTTGAGGATGTTGATGACATCCGCGCTCTTTTTGTAGCGTATGGGAACAAAGAGAACTTCGACATTGGGTTGCGCCTCGTGGTCGGCGAACAACCCGCGCTCCCGCGGCATCTTGTCAAAGGGAAGGATGTTGATGAAGCCATACGTGGGAGAGGCATATGCGCCGGAGAGCCAGAGAAGGTGCTGCATGGTGCTCCACACCTCCTTCGCCTTCATCGTGGTGCTGATATTCACCGTTACCGCACCCTTCACAGCGGGATCAACCAGGTAGCTGAAGTTCAATATCTCCTTGGAGGCGAAGAGGCTGACCATCTCCGTAATCTGGGCGTTGTCGAGGTTGATCTCGAAGGTGACCTCCTCCTCGGGGTCCGTAATGCCCTTGATGACGCCAATCGGGTAGTCGTTGACGCCGATTTCAGGACGGCTGGTTTTGGGACGGGCGGGGATGGTGAGTTTCCGTTCGCCCTCCTTGCGCTTGGAATCCTCCTCGACATTGACGGCCTCGACGCCCAGCGGGGACTCATCCAGTAGCTCCGCCTTCGGCACTGCCAGCTTGGTGAATGGAAGCGGCTTCCTCACGTTCGGGTCTGGCTGACTGGCGGTCTGGCAGCCAGTCAACGCCAGAAGCGACACCGCCAGAACTCCTCCCATAACTCTCTTTCTGTCCTGTAATCTCATTTTGTTTTCCCTTTACGTTTATTCCAATCCCGCCCCTCCACGTGGGGCAGTCAGAATGTTTTCAATCAACCACTCTCTGCGGAATGGGCGAATATCTACGACGCATCTCTGCGCCCCTGCCAGTCGTACCCGAATTGTTGTTCTGCTGAACACCGCCGTTGTTCTGTCCAGGCATCGTGGGCGGCAGCGGCGGCATGCCCGAAGTGGGGTTCTGCTGGACGGGCTGCATCGCCTGCGTTCCTGCAGGCATGTTCCTCTGCCCCTGCATGAATGGACGCTGCGGCATCCCTGGACGGAAGCCATTGGGGGGCGTCCCCTGGCCAGGTGTTCCATTCTGCGGTGTGACACCCTGCTGTGGCGTGCCAGCCTGCGGTGTCTGTGGCGCAGCCGCAGCCTCTGCCTTCTGGGCATATTTTGCACGGACGGCCATCTCCTCGTTCTTCACGCGTTCACGCCGTATGGAGCTGTTGGTGTTCTTCTCGTCCAAAATGAGCACTGTCTCCACGCCGCCTCGCTCCAACACCACCTTGTTATCCTCCATAATGATGTTCTTGACGACATAGTCTGTTGAAGCCACCTTGTCGCCTATGCGATAGAGGCTCTTGTTCGCCTTGCGGTTCTCGGGCTCCTGGGGCGGCGGTGTATTCAAGGCGGAACGGTCATTCGGGCGGTTGAACCTGGGGTCACCGCCAGGGAAGCTACCTGGACGGCGGAACCCAGGGTTGTTCCTGTTGTTCATATTGTTCATCCTGTTTCGAGCATTGTTTTTCACCTCCAGGATGATGGCGACGGGTGTGGAAGCATCTTTGCGCCCCATGCGCGCAATGCCCACCAGTTCAAATTCGTTGTTGACCTGCTCCTGGGAGCCAGCCTCGTCTGTCGGCCCAGCAGCGGCTTCAACCTCCGTGCGGTCGTCCTTGAAAAGGGAGTTCTTCCAAAGAAGGTCCCAGTTGCGCACCCCCTCCTTTTTCCGCGGCTCCACAGCAATCACGCTGGATGAGTCAACGGTGCGTTGAGGGGCCGCAGCCACTTCAGACTTGGTGTATTTCGGAAGCGGTGCGCTCATCTTCTTCATGCCTGAATAGGAGAGCCCCACTGAAACCAGCAGGACGCTCAAAAGCATCATCCAAGTTGTTCCTGTCATTTTATCACCCTCCTATTCCCGTGAATTGTTGCCCTGTCAGGCTTGCCATCCGACGAGGAAGCGGCCTTTCTTGCTCCGGAACTGCTCTGGCGACGGTCTCCGCCCGCCGTCTTCGCAGGGGTCTTACCGCTCTCCTTCAAGGTCTCAACCGCAACAGCCTCGCTGCTGAGCAGGCGAGTGGCGTCCTCTGAAAGAAGATAGGCTGTCAGACGGCAATTCGCGCGGATGCCAGTCGGCTTGTTGACATTGTCGGGGTCTATCTTGCAGCTGCTCCAGTGGAAACGACGCGGATTCGATTCGACCTCCTTCAGGAAGCGCATGAACTCCTTCATCGTCACACCACGGATATCCGCATGAATCTCAACCTCTTGGACATACATCGCATTCTGCGTCTTAATCAGCTTCGCCTCGCGGCTCTGCACGTTGATGCCCGCCAGTCGCACGATGTTGTTGAACTCGTCCAGCACCTCCTGCTCTACTGCGTTCCCTGGGCGCTTGCGGACCCAGAACCCCGATGCCTTGGCGCGAAGCCGCTGAAGTTCGTTGCCCAGTTCGTAGCGCACCACACGGGCATTATCCAAATCCTTCTGCCTGGAATCCAGACGAAGCATCTCGTCCTGTATCGCACCATCAGTGGGCAGCTGGATGGCGGGAAGATACTGTCGCAACAGCAGTATCCCCAAGATGACCATCACCACCAGCAAAACAGTCGTTTTGGTCTTGCTGTCTTTATTGTTTGCCATAAGCCGTATCCTGTATCCCGATATTGACGCCTATTCAGCGCCGTTTTCATCTGCATTGACTCCCTGGGGCGGCGGTGGGGGATTATCCTCTCCATTATCGCCATTGTCGCCATCGTTCTCCTCCTGAGCGGCCTGCTTCTCGGCCACGGCTGCCTTCCGAGCCTCTTCGGCCAGGCGCGCCTTGAGTTCCGCCTGCTCGCGCTCGACATACTCCCGCTCTTCGGCTGTGTCGTAGCGTGCCTTCAGAGTGATTCTCCGTTCCTGCTTGTTGTCCCGCAGTATAGTGCTTTTCAGCTCCTGCGCATCGCCAAGAATCGGCGAATCGTTCAGGCGCTTGCAGAGGTCAAGGTTTGCACCGTCGCCGACTGGCTCGCGTATTGTGAACGTCACAGGCACGACCGTTTCCCCGAGACTGGTTTTCCAGTCAAAGGAACCGCTGATCCAGGCAGGGGGCTTGACAAGCTGTGTCACCTCGATCAGAACGTCGGGCAGCTCGGGAGCCTCAAAGGTGTATTTGGAGATTTCGCTCTCGAAGTCCTTGGCAGCCTGGTTCGCCTTCGTGGAATCCATTCCATTGAGTCGCGCTATCTCCGCCTCCACCTTACTGATGTCAGCGCGGATGAGGCGCAGCCTGGCAACTCTTTTCTGCATGGAATTGATGAGTCCCACACCCAGCATGGCGATAATCAGGAACAGAAGGCAGGCTGCGATGAAACGGCATGCCACATAGCGGGCGGGCTTCATCTTCTCTGGCAGAGCGGGCATCGTCTTACTGTCCTTATCGACATCCCGCCCAAGCCCATACAAAGCCATCGTAATGACCTTCAGGTATGAGAGCTGCTCCTCCAAGGGCTTCTTTTCAAGTTCACCCAGAGACAGCTTTTCAAATGGCAGGCAGTCGTGGAGGCTGTTTACCTTGCACTCGTCCGCGCCGACAGGAAGCACGTCACGGCCCACCTTGCCGGGCAGATAGCGAAAGCCTGCCTCGCCTGGATACAGCACCGCCTCCCCCTGCATCAGAGGATCCAGGAGCACAGGCGCCGCCGCCACCATGTCCAGATGGCCCAGGCCACTGGCCCCCTCAAGCCATTTGCGCCAGAGGTCCGACTTGACGTAGAAGAGCCGCACCGCCGTCTTGCCCGTTGCGCCGTTGTCCTGAATGACCTCCTGCGGCAGCACGCGGTAGCCCCACTGGAGATGCTCCAACGCCACTGGCGTGCGCTTGCGCACCTCAAAGGCCAGCGCGGAGCGCAGTTCAGCAGGCTTCAACTCGGGCATCAGCAAGTCCGCCATGCCCCACCCGCCCTCTTCGGGGCCAGCGATGCAATAGACGCCTTCCTTGACACCCAGTTCGCGGCGCCCCATCGACAGAGTCTCACCGATGCTGCTGGCCTTCAGGCCGCCTGCAGCGCTCCAGGTCGCCAGGACCTTGATCTCGCGTCCTCCCCCTTTCAGCAGCACGCCGTGGCAAACGCCATCGGGCGTCCAACTGAAGGCGGCGCATTCGCCTCTTGCTATTTTAAATGACTGTGACATTCGCTTCCGTATTCTGCGGGGTAATCCATTGTTTGCTTCCTGACAATGACTTACACCTATTTTATTCCGTTGTTTCCAACTCAGTGGGCAATTTTCTGCTCACCTGTTTTCCTAATAAACGCACAGATGCACCCAAATATTGTGTGCTCCGATTCATTTATTTCACTTTTTCTATTGCACTTTTCCCTACCAAACCGTCCTCCTCCAGATGGAAAAGGCCTCTCTTGCGGAGTCCGCAAAGATGGTGTTTTTAGAGAGGTTCACCTCCCGTACCGCCTTGTAGAGGATGCGTATCTCCCCCTCCTGCGTGGCGGAGGAGACGACGAAGCAGGCGTAGTCGCTCTCCTGGAAGCTGAACGCACCCTGAATGTTGATGAAAAGGGCACTGTCCAGCGAATCGGAGAGAAGCGTGCCAGAGCGAATCCACTCCTCCCGTGCGCGAATGACCTCGTCCACCTCGCTGTCGGAAAGATCCAGTGCACGCTGGATTTCCGTCGGCGACGCGGAGAAGAAGGATGGCTTGGAGCTTTCGGCTATCGTCTTTCCCTTCGGGGGAATCATCGTGACCTCGCCCGAGACGACCTCGGTCCAGCCGTCCAGCCAGAAGAGTTCCTCCGCGAACTGGAGGGCACCGTTGCGTGGCATGGAGCGCAGGCCCTCCTGGGCGTAGTCGTCCTCCTCCTTGCCAGCCAGCTTCGTGAGGGAGTCCGTGTCCGTGTAGTCGCCAAGGACGTCCAGGAAGTCCTCGACGATTTCAAGCGCCTCCGTGTCGTCCACATTGATATTCTGCTTGAAGGTGTCGGGCTTGTCTGGGCGGATGGTGCGTTCGATGGTGTCGATGTACGCCTGGCAGTTGGCGTCAAAGAGCTCGTGGCCACGCCTGTCTGCAATCCACGGTTCGAAGTCGCTGTCGCCCAGGCGTGAGTCATCATCGACACCCAGCTTGCGCGACGGAAAGAGCTTGCGATCCACAAGGTGCATCCAGAAGGCGTGGTCGGCGCCAGACTCCGCCTGGTAGCGCAGTTCCGTCCTCTTTGTGGAGGCGTAGGCGTCCCGCGAGATGATCTCGCATACCGTCATGACGTGGACGACTAGCAGCAGCGTCACTGCCAGCACGCCCAGCACCATCACGAGTGCCATGCCTTTATTTCGCCTGTTCCTCATAGTCTCTTGCCAGTTGTTCTCATGGAGTGTTGTCCTGCGGAAGCTTGTAGGTACCGTAGCGTTCGCGGTAGCTGTTGCCCATGGTGCGCCGCAGCCAGCACTCCTGCCGCCCGTCCTCCCAGGTGACGGTCATGCGGATGGCGAGGGGGATGTCGGAACGCGCCTCGCTGGTGCTATCCGTCTCCGTCTCCTCCTCCTGCCATTCGGTGCGCCAGAAGAGCCTCTCCGACCAATCGACGGAGATGTCGCTGGACCAGTCCGCATACTCGAACTCCAGGGAGGCGACCTCCGTCGAGAGGATGGTGGTCGTGCGCCTGTCCTCGTCAATCTCGTCCCAGAAGGCAAAAGGCCTGTTTGTATAGACAGCTTTCAGTTCGCCTTGTTCCAGAACAAACTCGACAAAACGTATCGCACCGTCCTGTGTGTCGTTTAGGGGGTGGAGGGTGGCGATGCGCAAGTAATCGCTTTCAGCGACCATAAAGGGGACTTCGGAGCTGATACCGTTATCGACCTGCTTCCACATGAACGGGATGGCGTTCGTGAGGATGCCGTCGATGGCGCGGTCCATAGCCAGCAGCTCGTTGAAGCGATTGCGCTCCACCGTCAGCCTCGACCAGGAGTCGGAGACCTGCTTGGAAAAAGTAAAGAGCGCCAGTGAAATCAGCATGAAGATGGCCACGGCGATGATGAGCTCAAGGAAGGTGAAGAAGCGGCGGACCATCAATCCAAGTCCTCCTCTTTCAGCACCTTGCGCACAGTTGTCTCCGCGATTCGCACACCTGCTTCATCCGTGATGAAGATGTAGTATTCGCAGAGCTGCCACCCGTTGATGGGGTCCAGCGCATCCTCATGGATGTCCTCCACCTCATAAAGCTCGCAGCTGGCGGAAAAGCCATCGGGCAGCAGCCCCAAAGGAAAGTCGCCATGCTGTCCAGCCAGCAGGTAGAACTCCACCGCCTGGGCAAGCAGATGCTGCCGCGCCCATCGCTGCTCTGCGCGATAGAGCGTCGAGCGTGCGCCCGTCACCACGCCCATGGTGGAGACCACGGCCAACGCCAGTATCGTCGCCGCAATCATCACCTCCATTAGCGTGAAGCTATGTCGTATTGCCCTGGGCATATTCTCGTTTTTGCACTTCCTTTTTCCAATAAACGCATATTCAGGAGAAAACATATACCAAAAATCACATTTTTCAAACGGCATTAAGGATAAAGAAGCGATTAATTCAAAAAAGTAATGGCATGTTTCAAAGGAGGGATTGGCCAATACTTGCAAACTTGCAAATTTAAACAAATGGATGTAAAGTAAAGCATGAGCAAATCTCTTCAGCATGAGGAGGTTTGGAGAATAACAAGAGATGAACTAAATAATTATGGAGTTAAAATGGAACAGATTGAACTAGACGGCAAGACGTTGCGTGCGGACAGGATACCGCTGACTACCAGCGCGATTTTGGTGATTCAGGCGGCTAAGGGCATATTGGGGTGCGGATACCTCTCTGTTGAGACGGCGGACAAGCTGGGACATGCTCTGGCGGTAGTTACGGGAGTTGCGACGTATGACGATATGCTGGCTGCCAAAGTGGTCAGGCTCTCTGCCGCCGCCACCGCCCTTGGCGTGCAGGTCGGCATGACTGGCGCCGATGCGCTCCGCATTATGAACGCATAGACTGAGAGGCTTTTCTATGGCCAACAATTTGGTTTGCAATGGCCTTGACAACCTTTCTGCTATTCACGATGTACTTCGTGGACGCTCAGCAGGGCTTGTCACCAATCCTTCCGCCATCAACCGCAGCGGACGTGCCGCCGTTGATGTCTTGTCGGAGTGCTGTGACATCGTCGCCTTCTTTGCTCCGGAGCATGGAATACGGGGCGATTTGCAGAATGGCGTGCGTTTCACGGACAGCGTTGATATACGGACAGGCAAGGTGGTCTATGCCCTCTATGGCATGACTGCGCATTTGACGCAGGAACGTGTGGAAGGAATTGATGCCGTATTGTATGACATCCAGGACGTGGGTAGCCGCGCTTTCTCTTATCTGCGCACGCTGGCGTTTCTGATTCAGGACTGCATTGAGCTTGACCGCGAACTCATCGTGCTTGACCGCATCAATCCGCTTGGCGGCGAACAGTATGAAGGGTCACTACCCGAACCAGAGTACGACAAGCGATGGGGGTATGGAGTTCCGATGCGCTTCGGGCTTACCGTCGGTGAATACGCCAAGATGGTGAATGCACGGTACTTTGGGAACGCATGTCGCCTGACTGTCATCCCCTGCCACAACTGGCGGCGCGATATGATGTTCGATGATTGCGGGCTTTTCTGGTGCAATCCTTCGCCCAACCTTCCCAATCCCATGAGCGCATTGATTTACGCAGGCGCGGTTGCCTTCGGGCAGACCAGTGTCTCGGAGGCGAGGGGGACGACCCGTCCGTATGAGATGTTTGGAGCACCCTTTGCCGACGGGGACAGGATTGCGGAAACGCTCAACAAGCGGAATCTGCCAGGCGTACTGTTCCGTCCCTGTGCCTTTACTGCCGAATACAATGCCTTCCAGAAATATGTTGGCGGGTGCTGCCGTGGCGTCCAGCTCTTTATCACGGACCGCCGTCGTTTCAACTCCTTTGAAACGGCAATGTGGATGTTGGAGACTTTCCGTGAGTGCTGCCCTGAGTTCGAAATCCCATTCCAGAACGGACGCTGCCTCGCCAAAACCTTTGATGCCGTTCTCGGAAGCGCAGACTGGCGTCTGGGCAAACTCTCGACTGCCGAGTTCATCGAACGCGGGCGACGCGAGGCCGCCGAGTTCAAAAAGAGCAATGCAGAGTTTTTAATCTATTAAAAAACATTATTCCTTGACTTGAAATCCAGAAAAACTATAGTATTTTAGGATTTAATTCCATAAATCCTTAATTATATACAGGTACAAATATGAGTTACATAAGACGAATGCTTGAAGATGAGCTGCGCCGAAGGTTTTTCGGCGGCAAGGCAATCATTCTATATGGTCCACGTCAGAGTGGCAAGACCACGCTGATTCGGCATCTTGTCTCTGAACTGCCAGACGGAGAGGTTCTCTGGCTGAACGGAGACAATCCTGATGTCAGAATCAGGCTTTCTGGTATTTCCACAGCCAGTTGGCGTCTTCTGCTCGGCAACAGGCGTTTGCTCATAGTGGACGAGGCACAGCACATTGACGGCATTGGCATGGCGCTAAAACTGGTCATTGACGAGATACCAGAGGTTCAAGTTATTGCTACTGGTTCTTCCGCCTTTGAACTGATGAATCGAACGGCGGAACCGCTGACTGGACGCAAGTTCGAGTATCGCCTTCCTCCATTGACCTTCCGTGAATTGGCTGAAGCTCGTGGTTTGTTTGATGAGATGCAGGAACGTGAAAGACGTCTCCTTTTCGGTTCCTACCCCGATGTTGTAGCACATCCAGGGGAGGAACAGGCTCTTTTGTCGGAAATAACAGGAAGCTACTTGTTCAAGGATATTTATGCGCTTGACGGTCTAAGGAAGACCAGCAGCCTGGACCGCTTGGTTCGCGCCTTGTCCTTCCAGATTGGTTCAGAGGTTAGCATGGGGGAACTTGCTGGTCTTGTTGGAATGGACGTCAAGACAGTTGACCGATACATCGACCTGCTCAGCAAGTGCTATGTCATCTATCCACTTGGTGCATTTAGCCGAAATTTGCGGAACGAAATAAAAAAAGGATTCAAGGTTTATTTCTATGACCTTGGCATCCGCAATGCGGTTATAGGCAACTTCTCTCCTATGGGCACCAGGTCCGATGCTGGCCATATATGGGAGAACTATCTCATTATGGAGCGTATTAAGCTTAATCTCAACCGCCCGTTTCCACCACGCCAGTTTTTCTGGCGCACAATGGCTCCGCAAAGCCATGAAATCGACTATGTAGAGGAAGCGAATGGGAAACTCAAGGCATGGGAAATCAAGTCGGATGTGGACACAACGGCAAAAATCCCCCGTACTTTCAGCAATGCATATCCTGACGCGAAGACAGACGTCATCACACCCCGCAATTACGATTCGTTCCTTTTGGAATGAAACGGGTGTTTACAGGGTAAATACCTGACTGGCTTCTGGTTTGAGGGTAGCGGTCTGCCCGTTGGCAACGAGCTTCAGGTCGATGTCTCCCACGTTGAAGCAGACGGCGTAGGTTTTGCCGTCTGCACCGCGAAGTACGGCCTTGCGCAGGGAGGCGGGCGAGTCGCATTGGATATCGCAGGCAGGTTGTTCTGCGCACCAGGCGGCTGTTTCCGCAGCCGTTGCGCCGACGCGCACCGCGCATGCGATGTCGAAAAGCACTTCATTCTTTTCATAGACACGCGGGAAGGTTCGCTCAAAGCAGGTGCCCGCGCAAATCTCCTCAGCATAGTTCTGCCCGCCACAGCGTTCGATGAGAGCTTTCTCTGGTTTCTTTATGGCGATTTGCGGACGTTCTGGGCGGTTGAGGAGGAGCGGGCCATTGAATGAACGGACGGCCAGCTGCCCGTCGATGTTCAGCCAGTTGCCACAGGATAACGTTTCCCGCGCGAGGGTGGGTGTCCGTAGGGATTGCGGTGGCATTGTCTCGCATTCCAAAGTGCGGGTCTGGCCGTTGTATATGTCGTTGAGCACGTTTAGACCAAAGCCCTTGACTGTCATAAAATAGAAGCGGTTGAGGGATATGGCGCGCTGGAGGACAACGACTGTGGCGTCATCGGGCAGCGCGGCGTAAGCAATATGGGTCTTCGCCACGATGTCGCTCTGCTCGCCCTCGGCGCCTGGCTCCATCTGCTGTGACGTGAAGCTGCCCGAGGTGATGAAGCCGCCAGGGAAGCTCTCCTTTGTGACAACGGTGGAGACGATTTTGCTGGCTGGGCCCATGCCCAGGATCTGGCCGCTCATGTTGAAGCGCCATTCGGCCATATTGGAGGCGTTTGTGGGCAGGCAGAGCCCCATGGGCGGTTCAGCCGCAATCCACGTCCAGGAGGCAATGCGCTTGGGTGAGCGCGAGAGGAAGGAGCCGTGGAATTCGTCGAACCAGGCGGCAAGCGGCTTTGCGGGCTCCTGGATGCGGCTCTTCTGGAAGTCGTGGAAGCGTCGGTGCCAGCAGGCTGCCATGGAAAGCGAGGCGGCCTTGTCGCCTTCGAGGCGGGTGTAGTAGAGGGGGGAGATGGATTCGAGGGTGCGCAGGCGGTTGCCCATAAAGGAGCCGTCGGGGTTCATGTTCTGTTCAAGTGCAACGGTTTTCAGCCAGCCAGCCTCGAACTGTTCCGTGTCGGCGTCGCCGAAGAGGTCGCGGGCAAGGAGCCAGACC
This sequence comes from Victivallales bacterium, assembly GCA_017458805.1. Classification (GTDB taxonomy): domain Bacteria; phylum Verrucomicrobiota; class Lentisphaeria; order Oligosphaerales; family Oligosphaeraceae; genus RGIG3456. The sequence goes on from JAFTAC010000074.1 coordinate 19,001, forward strand.
ATAATGGCGTAGTCCTGGCAGTAGCAGTAGCGCACGCGGGAATCGCCGCCGATGCGCAGCAGCCTGCCGTCTGGGAAGATGCAGCTCTTGGTGAACTCCCAAATCTCCTTTGCGTGCAGATAAAGCGCCTTTGGCAGTTGCCAACCATAGTATTTCCCCGAGAAGTGGAGCATGGCCAGGTTGGAGAGGGTGATGTTGATGTAGCCCACGTTCATGTAGCCGTGGTGGTTGCAGGCACACGACGGGAAGAAGTTCGCACCGACATGCCACTCCTTGAGGGGCTTGCCACGGAAGAGCTCCTCGGATTCTGCGTCCTGCGGCATGGAGCAGGCGTTCAGCAGGAACTTGGTGCCCTTTTCCTTGTATTCCTCCGCACGGGGAGCGTCTGGATAGCGGAGTGCCGTGCGCCAGAGGACTGCCCCGTTCCACATGTTGCTTTCTGGCTTGTTTTCAGGGGGGCAGAAGCCAGCGACAACGGGGTATTCGTCCAGCAGCCAGTCGCATTCGGAGATGAGCAGGTTCTGGAAGTTCTCCTGGTCTTCGGCGGAAGTGTACGGCTCCAGGTTCTCGAAGGAGTGGGCCATGCGCTCCAGGCAGAGGTTGGATATCCACGAGTGTCCCCACTTCTCGCCGTCGGCGCAAGCTCCCTTGCCAGAAATGTGGCCGTTGATGGTGAATCGCAGTAGGGCCAATGCTGTCGCCATGGTCTCGTCCCGCGAAAGGCCGACACGTGCAAAGTCCGTGTATGGGCTGACGGCCAGCTCGGCAAACGCGCCCAGCGCCGTGTTGTTGGTCTGCTGTGCCCAATGCCCCTTGTTGCCAGGCCCGTAGGAGATACAGCTCTTGTCATGCGGCAGTGGACGCAGGTGCCTCTTGGTGGATTTGACCCAGTTTTCAAGAAGGGGAAGGTAGTCTTTGGTGGTGATCATATTTGTGGTTCTCTGTGTTATAAGGATGACATGAATGCAGTGCTTAATATATCCAATTGCCTTGAGTAACGCAAATATCTTTCCCCAAAATATGAGGGGGCTAGCCAACTATTTCACTGCGATTCTCTTTGCAACTCTGTGACGCATTTGGCGAAGCAGAGTAGGATTTCGCGAATAGTCTGTCAGACTTTTGATGAGCTTGGCGCATTCTTCGCGGGAGGATTCGCCGCACATCGTCAGATAATCATAGTCTTCACTGCCGTCGCGGATGTTCGCAAGGCGAATGGAGGGCAGGGGGGCTGTGGCACCAGGATAGAGAAGCTGACCGTCGCCTGGCATTGCCAAAACGCTTGCCACGGCGAAATCCTCCTGATAGCAGGTCGATTCTTCGAGGCGTTTGGCGTTTTTCCAATAGTTTACATGCCAGTAACAAAGCGACCATCACGACAACAGATATGATTCGATATGGCATGATTATTCTCCAAAAAGATTATGATGGAGTTGAAAGGCTCAAATGAGTTCCATCGCTAGGTCATCGTTGAAGAGAAGACCCTTCTGTGTGGGGACGGCACCGTTGTCATTCATGCTGACAAGGCCTAGCTTTTCTAGTTTTCTCAAGGCAGTTCCTCGCAGGGCGAGGGCATCGAAGCCAGTTGTTCGGGTGAACGCGTCCCAGGTCCAGCCAGCGATGGTTCGGAATCCGAGGGCGAGGATTTCGGCGGCGCGTTCTTCTGGTGGAAGAAGATCCATTTCGGGTGGCTTGTGGGCGAGCCATTGAGCGATGGAAGAGGGATTCGTCCAGCGCAGGGAGCCATC
>JAFTAC010000657.1 GCA_017458805.1 Victivallales bacterium
GCTCACCCAGGGCTATCCTCTGTCTCGCCACTCCGTGGCGATTGCGCCGCTCCGCGGCGCTTTTTGTCCAGTCCAAAGCCATGGTGTTTATTCATCAATGAGACCTTGGAATTCGCACGATATCAGTCAGTGAGGCATTGCGAAAAAGGTCAAGGCTGCCGTTCGTGTGCAAGGAGAGCTATTTTATTGTGCAAACCGCCACCGTAGCCTGTCATCTGGCCATTTGCGCCGACCACCCGATGGCAGGGAATGATGATGCAGAGCGGATTCCAGCCCACGGCCCCGCCGATTGCCTGCGCAGACATTTTTGACATTCCCCTATGGCGAGCTATCTTCGTTGCCAGTTCGCCGTATGTCACCGTTTTGCCAAAAGGTATTTCCAGCATCAGCCTGGAAACCTCTATACGAAATGCAGTCGCCCCGTCAAGCCGATAGGGCGGCAGAAAACCTGGTTCACGGCCACTGAAATAGATGTCCAGCCAGCGGATACACTCCTGAAAGGCGGGAAGCGTGACCAACTTGGGGTCAGTTTCTCTCGCCTCCAATTTGCCGCTTCCGACAAAAGAAAGCCCTGTCAAGACTTCTCCGTCGCTTGTCATCACCAAGTCATCAAGGACCTTCGGGGTTTTGTAAGTCAACGCTATCATACTTTTCGAATGTCAGTGATGGTGGCGGTGGTGTCGTCGCCTGCCTGCCAGACGACCTCGTAGCCGTGGATGAAGATGCCATAGACGCGCCCCGCTATCTCCTGGTAGGCAGGGCGTGGGTTCTCTGCAACCAGTTTTCGCGCCAGTTCGCGGAATCCGCTGATGCCGCGCTGTTCGATGGCAAGGCACTGCGCCTCGGCCTCAGGTGTGAAGGTCACCTGAATGGCGGAAGCATCAGGGGCGGCGTTCGCGAAGCCGCCGACAGCATCGGGGAGGGAATCGGCGTATGGGATGTAAGGCTTCACGTCAAGCACGGGCGTGCCATCGACGATGTCCAGCCCGCTGACCTTCAGCGCGACCTTCGGCCCATGGCAAATCACCTCCTCCAGCTTGAGCACGGATAGCCCTATGGGGCAGGGGCGGAAGGGAGAACGGGATGCAAAGACACCGATGCGCTTGTCGCCACCTAGACGAGGCGGACGCACCGTCGCCTTCCACTGGTCGCGTATGGAGAGGTGGAAGACAAACAGCACCCAGATGTGTGAAAACTCCTCCAGCCCTCTCACGGCATTGGGCTGGTTGTAGGGCGGTTGGAAGACAATTTCCCCCGTTGCCTCCGACACCAGGCCTGGCTGCCGCGGGATGCCGAATTTCGCCTTGAAGCAACTGCGCACCACCGCCACAGGCGTGAAGGAATAGGGTTCTAGGGAAGAAATATCAGGCATTGTCAATGGCGGTGATGGTTCTGTCGATAGCGCCGCGATAGCGGTCAACCGTGGCACGTGCGCGGTCGCCCAGCGCCTTCAGCTCGGCGGGATTCGCCAGCAATTTGTCCAGCATCGGCGTGAAACTTGCCTCGTCGGGAATCTCCACGGAGGCGTTGCGCTCCTTGAAGATGGCAGCGACGGCACGGAAATTCTCCATGTGCGGACCATGGATGATAGCCTTGCCGAAGATGGCGGGCTCGATGATGTTGTGGCCGCCCTCCTGCCCCGCCATGCTCTTGCCGACGTAGGCGATGTCGGCGGCGCCGTAGTAGTTCATCAGCTCGCCCGTGGTGTTGACCAGCAGCACATCAACATTCGAGACAGGTGTCTCCTGGTTCTTCAACAGCTTCCATGTCAGCCCTTTGGCAGTAAGCAGTTGGCAAACTTCGCCCGCGCGCTCGCAGTGGCGGGGCACCAGTACCATCTTCAGCTGTGGATACTTCGGCTTCAGCGCGATGAAGGCGTCTGCCACCAGCTCCTCCTCGCCTGGATGGGTGCTGCCGACCACAAAGGTCAGGCGCGGCCCCTTGCCGAAAGCCTCGTCCAACACGGTGGTGACATCGGCTGCGCCGACATCTGGCACCTGGTCGAACTTCATCGTGTCGCAGACATGGATGCGGTCGCGGCTGCCCGTCACGCGCTCCACGCGTTTCGCGTCCTCCTCCGTCTGAACGCAGATGGCACGGAAACTGGCGAAGATGGGCTTGAAAAAACTCCCCCACTTGGCGTAACCCTGGCTGGACTTGTCGGACATTCGCCCGTTGACCAGGCAGACCTTGATGCCGCGCTTGGCGGCCTGGCGGATGAGATTCGGCCAGATTTCCACCTCGAAGATGATGAGCGTGTGGGGCGCTATCACCTTCAGAGCCGTGCGGACGGCCCACCAGAAGTCGATGGGACAGTAGAGGGCCGTGACGCCTTCCAGTTTCTTCTTGCGGATGGTGTCAAACGCTGTGGAGGTTGAGCAGGTGAAGACGATATTGTCCTTGGGGTGCGCCTTCTGCCACGCACGGATGAGCGTCACCGCCGCCACCGATTCGCCGACGCTGACGGCATGTATCCACACCTTGTTCTCCAAGGCCGCCAGCCGTTTGCGCGTCTCCTTGTCAAAGAAGCCGAAACGCTGCCAGTACTCCTTCGTCAGGCCGCCACGCTTGAAGATATGCACAAGGTAGAACGGCAGATAGACCAGAAACAGAATGGGAAACAACAGGTTGTAGAGTAGGTACATAACTGTCTATATAGGGGGATGGGAGCTGTACTTTGTGCGCGGCTTCGCGCCGCGCACTCAGGACGAAGAAGACAGGGCCATGTTCGCGACCACATCCTTAGTTCGCGGCGTGCAGCCGCGAACACTTCGGTTATTCTTCGAAGACCACGACTGCGTAGCCCTTGATCTTGGGAACCATCACGCATGCATAGCCGTCTTCGATGGTGAGTGGGAGTGGGGTACCGCAGGGGGCAAGGTAGGCGTGCTTGTAGCACTTGTCATCCATGCGCAGCATGATCTTCTGGTTTTCGACCAGTAGGGGTTCTTCAATCATGTTGGTGCTGGCGCCGCGCTGTTCGGGCATGTAGGCGAGGAAATAGACCATCCTGCGGTTGGGCTGCTCTGTGATGGTCGCGCGTGTAAAGGATGGCGCGTCTGGTGTCTTGAGCAGCGGGCGCGGGAGGTACCTGTCCAGTAGGCCTTTGACAATCTGGCGAAGAGGCAGGAAGCCGTTGTTGTAATAGGAGAAGAAGACGGGATGCGAGACATAGCCAACCTGTTCGGTGCAGGTGATGGCAGGTGCGCCATTGTCCCTGTTGGGTGGCAGATAGACGAAGCCGTGTTCGTAGTCCCAGTGGCGGTTGTAGTAGGGCGGGCAAATGGTGCCAAGCACCTCTGTGCCTTCGGCGGCCTTCACCGTGACGCCCTTTTCGTAGAAGTTCATCGGCATCTCGGGAAACTCCTTCGAGAAGGGATAGGTGGGGTTGAAGAAGGTTGGGTCGAAGGGGCAGTCGCCCTTGTATTCCACGCCCCACTCCTTGAACTGGAACTGCGTCTTCGCCTCGTCCAGGCCCGACCAGGCGGAGGCGATGATTTTGCCGCCCTTTGCGAGGTGCTTGCGGACACGCTCCTTGGTCTCCTCGTCCATCAGGATGAAGTCGGGGAGAATCAGCAGGTCGTATTTGTCCCACGAGGCATAATGCGATGGCAGGTCGAACTGATGCTTGAGTTCGCAGAGCATCCGCGTCACGCCCTTGATGGTATTGAAGTGCTTGGTGAAAAGCGCGCGGTTGTTCGCCTCCATCATCTCATAGCCAGGGTAGGGATAGAGCATGGGGGCGGCTATGTCCGTGACGGGTTTCGCGCCGTCAATCCACGGGTCGAGCTTCTGGAGGCGCTTGTAGATGCGGGTGTCAAGGTCGGCGACGGCGCGATTGATGTCGCCGCGCGGGTGGAAGTGGTCACCGATGGTGGTGCCCAGGCCGTTGGCGATACCATAGATGCAGTCATACTCCAGGCTGGGCTCCGTGCGGATGCCGCCGAAGTCGCCCCACGACTTGTGGAAACGGCCCGTCATATTGAGCACGGGCTTGCCGAGGGTGCGCAGATGCCTGCATCCAAAGGGGAGGCACTCGTAGCCCCAGCCGCCAGTCGGCAGGCACTCGAACTCCAGGTAGGTGCCCAGCTTGTCCTGCATCTCATATGAGATGCCGTTGAAGTAGAGCATTGCATCGGGCTTGACCGCCTTAGCCGCCTCGGAGATGCGCCTGGCCATGCGCTCCATTTTGCGCAGGTTGAAGGCCTCCACCTGCTTCTCGTCCTCGATGTCCACGCCTTCCTTCTTCATGGCTTCAATGCACTCCAAGCCATAGCAGGGCGGGGTGTGGAAGCAGTCTAGGAAGAGGCCATCGACCTTGCAGTGCTGCATAATCTCCGTGGTCATCGCAACCAGATGGTCACCGTAGCCCGTGTTGTAGCAGGGTCTGCGAAAGAAGCTGGAGACGCGCTCCTTCAGGTAGGATTCGCCGCTCTTGAAGAGGAGCATCCACTCCCTGTGGCGGAGGGTCTCCTCGTGGCTGATGCCCGCGTTCATGTAGGCGGTGAACTTGATGCCCTTGCGGTGGCATGCCTCCACGAACATCGGGAGCAGGTCGTATGTCAATGCAGGATGCTTGATGCCGATTTTCGTGTCGTAGTAGGCCGTGCCAAGGTTGCAGCGCGCGGGAAAGACCACATACTGCACGCCAGCCTCCACGAAACGGTCGGTAATCGCCTCAATGTCAAAACCCTTGCCGACATCGGGGTTCGCGGGCATTGTGTGAAAGTCAAAAAACAGGCACCATCTGGGGAAACTGCTCATGGTTGTTCTCCTTTTTTAGTGGGTATTATGCAAATCTGTTTTTCCAATATTCAATCTGCTGGCGGACATTTTCGGGGGCGGTTCCGCCAATGGGCGTGCGGGCCGCGACGCTGTGCTCGGGGTTGAAAATCTGCAAGCACTCGGGCTCTGCGTTGGGAATGCAGCTCTTCATCTGCTCCAGCGTCGCCTGGTCGAGGGGCATTTCGTGTGCGGCGCAGAAGCCGACGAACTTGCCGACCTGCCGATGGGCCTCGCGGAAAGGCACGCCGTGGCGCACCAACCACTCCGCCAAATCCGTCGCCATAAGCGAGGGGTCTGAGGCGGCCTGGCGCATCCGCTCCACGCGCGGTTTCAGCGTGCCAAGCATAGCCGCCATCGTGGCGAGGGAAAGCTTGACAGTGTCAATGGAATCGAACAGCCCCTCCTTGTCCTCCTGCATGTCGCGGTTGTAGGTGAGCGGCAGCCCCTTCATCGTCGTAAGAATGGCCATCAGGTGGCCATAGACGCGCCCCGTCTTCCCACGCGCCAATTCGGCGACATCGGGGTTCTTCTTCTGCGGCATCAGGCTTGAGCCCGTCGTGAAGGCGTCACCCAGTTCGATGAAGGCGAACTCCTGGCTGAACCAAATCACGATGTCCTCAGCCAGGCGCGAAATGTGCATGACAATGATGGCGAGGCAGGAGAGGAACTCGACGATGTAGTCTCGGTCGCCCACGGCGTCCATGCTGTTGCGAAGCACCTCGCTGAAGCCCAGCTTCTCCGCCGTGAACTGCCTGTCAAGCGGCAGCGTGGAGCCAGCGATGGCCCCCGCACCCAGCGGCAGGCGGTTGAGGCGCTTCGCGCAGTCGCCGATGCGCTCACAGTCGCGCCCAAACATCTCGATGTAGGCGAGCAGATGGTGTGCAAACAGGACTGGCTGTGCGTGCTGCGTGTGGGTGAAGCCAGGCATGATGACATCGGAATACTTGTCCGCCAACGCCAGCAGGGCTTTCTGCAGAGCCTGCAGCTGTTTTGTAATCTCCTGAGCCTCGTGCCGCATGAAGAGCCGCTCGTCGGTGGCAATCTGGTCATTGCGGCTGCGCCCCGTGTGGAGGCGTGCGCCAGGCTGGCCGATAAGCTCCGTCAGCCTGGATTCGATGTTCATGTGGATGTCCTCCAGCTCCTCCTTGAAGCTGAAGGTGCCCGATTCAATCTCCGCCAGCACGGCGTCCAGCCCCTTGATGATGGCATCGGCATCCTCCTGGGGGATGATGCCCTGCTTCGCCAGCATCTCCGCATGGGCCTTGCTGCCCGCTATGTCAAACGGATAGAGGCGCCTGTCATACGAAATAGACTCCGTATAACGCGCCACCAGCTCGTCCGTCTTTTCTGAAAATCTTCCACTCCAAAGTGCCATGGTTGTTTTTTCCTTTTTTTCGCGGCGCTAAAGCGCCGCGCACAGAACAGGTTTTTTACGCGGCGCTGAAGCGCCGCGCACTGAACAGGTTGTTTATGCGCCGCGCACAGAACAGATGCCACAATTCGACGGCGGGGGCGCCGTCGTTACCCCTTAGCGCCGTCGTTACCCCTTACCAGTGTCTGCCGCGGCCACCGCCGAAGCCGTAGCCGCCCTGCTGGATGATGCGCTGCTGCTTGGGGGTCTCCAGCTGAAGGGCGTACCACTGTTCGCCGAGGCCAGCGTTGCTGAAACGCTTGATGCGCCCGTTGACGAGGTGGTCCCAGTTCTGCTTGAGCACCTCGTGCTCAGCGCGGGTCTTGGCCTGCACGAGCACCTGGATGGCCTCGTCTATCTTGTTCTGCTGCACAAGAATCCAGGAGTAGAGCGCATAGATGAGCACGCCCTTTTCGTCCTTGAAACGGCGTGTGCCCTTCTTGAAGCACTTCTCCACGTTCTTCATGTCGTCCTTCTTGTAGAAGCGCGTCATCTGCATGGCCATCGTCAGCGGGTCCATGAGAAGGGCATGCTTGAAATACTCGTCGGCCTTGTCGAACTCCTTGAGCTGGAAGTGGAACTGCGCACGAAGGGTGTCTGTCTGCTTTTTGACCATAAAGTTCCACTTCTCGTAAGGCTTGAGGCTGTCCAATAGGCCAATGGCGTTGCGTATGGCGTTCGCCTGGTCGTTCTCAATCTCCTTCTGGAACTTCGGTGTGGCACGCATACCGATGGCACGGATTTTATTGTTGATGACCTGCTGCGACGCCATAATCTTCTCCTGCACCACGTTGAACGCCGCCTCAAGTTTCTTTTTGAGGATGAGATTGATAATCAGCGTCACAATGAAGAAGGCGAGGATGCTGAAAATGGTTGTCCAGACAGGATGGCCTGGCCAGACCTTAATCAAAGTGACGCTTGTCGCCAAAGCGCCGATGAATGACAGAATCCACGAAAGCACGATTTGTTCTCCTATATGTTAGATTTTAAATGTGTTGACTGGCTTCATAAGCAGTTCATTGCGAACGGTGTCCATTTTACTGGGGCGTGCAAAGACTGTGGAGCCGAAGCGGTATGAGCTGCGTCCGTCGGTGATGCTCGCGGTTTTTGCATCGTAGCGCCAGCGGCGTCCGAAAAGAGTGTCGATGGGCATGAATGCCATCATGCCATAGTCGGGAACATACAGCGAGAGGCCGTTTGGAGTTGCCTTCAGCACCGTGCATTCCACGCTGAAACCAGAATCCTGCTCCTGCTTTTCGCGGATAAGCCGCAGCTTCAGGCGGTCTTCCAGCGCGAAGTAGGCCTGGTCGTTGTTCACCTCCAGAGCATTGCAGGAAAGCTCCTGCTCCGCCAGAAAATCCGTCGTCATAAGCGGAGCCCCCGCATCCGCCGCAATCAGCTGGCGGTGAACCAGCAGGTCAGGATAGCGTCGTATGGGGCTGGTGAAGTGGCAGTAGAGCTCCTTGCCCAGCCCGAAATGCCCCTGGTTGACCACACCGTACTGCGCACGCGGCATGCAGCGCAGCAGAAGCATGTTCAGCACATCGCTGTATTCGCTGTGGCGGATGGAATCCAGAAACGCGGCTATGTGGCTGCGGCTCGTCAGGCGGATTTTCCGCCTGTGAAGCAGTTTTTCCGCCAGCTCCGCCGTCGTATGCAGCTGCTCCCCTGAAGGAGCCACGTGGTTGCGGTAGAGGCAAGGCAGACGTCTCGTGGACATCTCCTTCGCCACCTCCACGTTCGCCGCCAGCATCAGTTCCTCGACAAGTTCCGAGGCAACGCCCTGGCGAATGTCCATAATGTCCGTCACCTGCGGCGGATTGCCCGTGCAAAGCACCTTGCGCTCCAGTCCCTCAAACGGGATGAACTGCTCGCACGCAGCCCGATGTTCGCGCATTTTGCGTGTCACGTCTCCTAGAAGATTCAGCGTCTTCGCAAGTTTTGCATCGATGCCATCGACCTCCTCGCCCTTCAGCACGCGCTCCACCTGCTCGTAGCAAAGGCGATGGCGGCTGCGTATGCGCGTATGCGCACGTCTGGAGGAGACTACCTCGCCCGTCGCGGCGTCAATGCGGAGGAATACGGAATGCGCCAGCCGCTCCTCGCCTTCGCGCAGGCTGCACAAATCGGCGGAAAGCGCCAGTGGCAGCATACTGATGGTGCGCCCAGGCAGGTAGCTTGTGAAGCCGCGTCTGCGAGCCGCTCTGTCCAGCGGGGACCCCGCATGAACAAAGCAAGCGACGTCGGCAATATGCACTCCAACCTCAAGCATGCCTTCTTTCAATTTGCGCACGGAGATGGCATCGTCGAAATCACGAGCATCCATCGGGTCGATGGTAAAGGCATCCAGCTCAAGGCAGTCCTCTCGCTGGATTTCCTGCGGCTGGATGGCCGCCGCCTTTTGCTCTGTCTCGCCGCTATAAAGCGAGGGCATGCCGTACTCTTCACAGATGGCCCTGATGTCCCCTGTAATGGTGGCAGACTTGGCGAGGCGCTTGGCGATGGCCACGGTCAGCGGCGCTCTTTCATCCGTGCGCGGAACGAAGGAGACCTTGACCCAGTCGCCTGGCTTCGCGCCGTTCAGCTCGGCCTTCGGACCGTTCTGGAAGAGCTTGATGAGCGGTGGCAAATCGCGGCGCAACGGGCGCACGGCAAAGCCACTTTGCTGCTCGATGAGGCACCCCACGAAGTCCTGACGGGCGTGCTCCAGCACCTTCACGATTCTGCCGACTGGCCCCTGTTCGCCTTGCTCTACCGCATACTGCACGTGGTCACCGCTGATGGCCCCCAGCAGGTTCTCTGGCGGAACAAAGAGATCCGCCTTGCCGTCATCTGGCTTGATGAAGCCAAAGCCGCGCTGGTTCAGCGTGAGGACGCCGCTGTAGAGCGAGCGCGACTTCGCGACCACATATCGCCCGCCACGCTTCTTTACAATGGTGCCCTCGGCAATGAGCTTTGAGAAGATGCTGCGAAAGTAGGAGGTGTCGATATGGCCCAGGCGCTTCTGCACCTCAATACGGCGCAGACCGCCCACGGGCTCGCTCTCCAAGTGCCCTATGATTTCTCTTGCTATGTTCTTTTCCGAGGTCATTAGTTTATTTCCTATTGCGCGAGACGGAGCTCGCGCATCTCCACGACACGCACGAGACGGAGCTCGCGCATCTCCACGACACGCGCGAGACGGAGCTCGCGCATCTCCACGACACGCGCGAGACGGAGCTCGTGCTACTCTTCCCAAAGGCCGGGGCCGGCCTTGCTACGCACCCGTCTGCACAAGGCCGGGGCCGGCCGTGCTACGCACCCTTCTGCAC
>JAFTAC010000658.1 GCA_017458805.1 Victivallales bacterium
CAAAAGGCAGGCCTGAATCGAAGGTGTAGTAGAGGCGCAGTCCATCGGCAGGCTCCAGCTTTGGCAGAGGTGTACTGGGGGTGGCATCCACCATCAGCTTCTGGTTTTCCTGGCGCATCAGCTCCAGGGAGGCTGCGGTTTCGGCGGCGGTGCGTCCACTGCGGTAGTGGGGGCGTCCCGTGATGACGGGCTCGTAGCCAAGTAGTTCCACGGCTTCCTCCAGGCAGTCCGACATGGCACGGCGGGATTTCAGGAGTTCGCTGTAGTCGCGGTTGTAGTCAAGGCAGGTTTTGACGACTGTGGAGCTGACAGTCGTGTTCTGCGCAATCTTCTTCAACAGTTCTGCATGTTTTTCCTTGCCGAAACGAGCGATAATATCCCGTTGGGCGGCCTCCAGCAGGCAGAAGACCTCGTAGTCCTCCATGCCGTCGCGGAGACACTCCCAGCGGATGGAATCGTAGGGGACACCGTCATTTCCAGGGTAAAGCAAGGAGCCGTCGCCATTGGACTCGCGGAATGTCTCGCCCGTGCGCCAGGGGTCGTTCTCCTGCCAGTAGCATGTGGAGTAGTAGAGCATGCCGTCCAAGTTGTACTTCCAGGACATCCAGGGCCAGACGCGGCTTTCTATGAGCGGGTGTTCAATCCAGACATTCGGCAGGGGCGGGCGTGTGCCAAAGGCGACGTACCACCAGACGTTCCGCCCAAGGTCCTGCTCCTTTTTCGCCAGTTCAGCGTCGAAGGAGTACATTTCAGGGCACCAGATATCGACGAATCGGAGTTCTGGCGGGAAGGCGCGCGCGGTCATCATGTTTTTGAGGGTGCCAGGTGGCGTGCGCTTGACTCTTGCATGGCGTTCGTTGACCATCGGGTAGATTTCGGGCTCGGGCTCGTCGTTCAGGTAGGTGTAGAAATACTTGAGCCATCCCTTTTCGGTAAGGTGCTTCTGGTATGCGTCCGTCCAGAAGGAGAAGGAGCATCCGTTATAGAGGTCTGCGTTGTTGGAGGTAAGGCCCTTCGTGAGGGCCATCTCGAACTTTTCATCGAACTCGCGCCAGTCGATGACGGCGGGCAGGTCGGGGCATTGGTCGGCGGTGAAGCCCCAGGTGATCCAACCGCTCAGCCAATCCTTCTCCCATAGGATGCCGTTGCTGGCGGAGTGCTCCACCAGCAGGCGGGTGGAACCATCCTTCATCGTGAGGGTGGCCTCCAGTTCGGCGCGTTCCGTCCCCTTGACACGGAAGAGCATGTCCGTCAGCAGCACCTGTGGTAATTCGTCGGCGGAGAAGGTGACGATCTGTTCCTGGCGGGCGAGAAGCGGCTTCTCCGGGAGTTGAATCTCTTTTTCGTCCTCTTGAATGATGGTCACGGCAAGGTCGGCGTCGCTGGCAGCCTTTACCTTGACAATCAGGGCGTTGGCTTTCTTCAAATCCAACAGGGCAGGTCTGACCAGCTTGGGAGCTGTGACGGTGTTGTAGGGGGAGATGCGGTGTTCCAAGAGGTTGTCGATGTAGGCGTCCATGTTCTGCGGCAGCCTCCACTTGTAGTGGATGCCGAAGGCGGTGACGATGCTGGGCTTCTTGGGGATGGTGAAGTTGCGCACGCGTATTTCCACTGGCACTTTGGTGGGACTGCTGTTCATTGCCGTCACTGTGATGATGCCCTTGTAGAGGCCAGGCTTCGTGCCGACTGGCACACGCACATCAGCCCAGATGGTCTCGAAGGAGTATGGCGCGATGTCGAAGGGCGTGCAGTCCATGAGCGGGTCGGGCCACTGACCGACGAAATCCACCTTGTAGCCTGGCTTGCATGTCTGGATGTAGCCGATGCGGCGCAGACGCAATGCGCTGGAAGGCAATGTGTTGCCGTTGTCATCTTTTAAATCGCCGTCAATGGAGGCCTCTGTCATCAGCAGAGTGCTTTCGCCAGAGAAGAGGACGATTTGCGCAGCGTCCATCTCATTGCGCGCGGCATCCAGGAGGATGGTCCCTGCGACGTCGCCGCCGATGTGATCGTGGCGCAGGTGCTTTTCAAGGGAAGTTTCCACCGTGTAGTGGATTTCGTCATTGGCGCGGCCCTTGGAGGAGAAGGTGTGGCGCATGGCGGCACTGCGTGCCTTGGCGAAAAGGCTTCTCGCCAATGGCATCAGCACCTCCTGCTTGTCTGCGGCGGTCGCGTCAAAGATGGCTCGTGTTATCGCAATGTCTTTGCGCAGTTCCTTTTCAGCGGTTGGCGGAAGCGTGGCGAGAAGGTCGGCTGCATCGCCCAGGGCGACGGCGACGGGATTCACGCCGATGACATACGCGCAGCGAAGGATGGTCTTGCCTGCTACGACGCTTTCGAGTTCGAAGCGCGTGAGGCGACGCGAGTCATAGTTGAAGTGGCCGTCTGCTGGCAGAGGACTTCCATTGAGGAGGTTCTCCGACTTCACCTCTTTGTTCCATTCAAGGGAGAGCGTGCCGCGTTTGTTGGCGAGGCGCTGCCAGTTGATGTGCTTCGGGAATGGATCATCGCTGAAGCGGATGACGCCGAAGGAGAGCGGGTCGTGGAACTTGCCGTCCCGCGTCGGCGACCAGCAGGATAGCTCGGGAGAGACGACACGCGAGCGGCAGACGTTCATCCTCCACTCGTCGCCTGGCGAGGGTGCACCGCCCAAATCGGAGAAGGGGATGGTGATCTCGATGGTCCATTGGGTCTTCTGGATGTCGATTCTGGCGGTTGCCGTGCTGTTCCACTCGACATGTGTATCATGGCTGCTGGTGGCGCGGGCGTCATAGCGCGTGCCTGCGGAGTTGAAGACGCAGTGTGCGTAATCCGTCCACCCCTTGGGCTGTATGAACACCTCGACGCAGTCGTCCGCCCAGACAAGGTCGTCATTGGTGCGGTGGGCTGTGTAGAGTGCCTCTGTGTGGGGCTCTTGGCAGACGGCCAGAACCTTCAGCACCTGGCCGTCATGGCCAACAGCCAAGGTGGTGGTGCAGTTGGGCATCTTTGTACCGTCGGAGGTCAGCATAACGCCGAGGGCGGCGCCTTCATTTGAGACATCCGCAACTTTGGGTACGATGGCGAGGGGCACCCAGGCACGGGTGATGATGCATAACAGAATGCTGATGAAGAAGATGTGTTTTTTCATGACAGTGGGTTATGAATTGATTATAGGCTGTAGGGCGGCATGGTGACGTGTTTTTGGGGGGCGAGCCAGCAGCCACTCCAGCACGGGGCGAAGGCGGTAGGCATGGTCAAAGGAGCAGACGTGTTCATGGCCAGAGCTGTCGGGAGGCAGAACCGCCCCTTTGGGGAAGGTCAGGAAGATGCGGCGGGAAGTATATCTGTTGAAAAGCATGGCAGCGAGATGTTCTTCGGCGTAAGGGGAACGCGGGTCAATTTCAGTGGTGCTAAAGCCACTGCAAGACCAATTGTGAATGAGTATCTCCTGACGCAATTCAGCAGACACATTTGAGCCAATCAACTGCTTTTTTAGCTCCTCCATGCCTTTTGAGGCTTTTTGGTCGCCGCCTGCGACAATATACAGGAAGCGTTGCTTGCCAAGTGGCGCCAAAACAGTCGCATCCCATTGGCATGCAACGAAGAGTGAGGCTGCAAACAGCGTTGGATGAGTGGCACTGAGATAGAGGGAAATCATCCCGCCCATCGACTGACCAGTCGTGTAGAGGTGGTTTCGGTCGGCAACCGTATCTCGGACAACCTTGCTCAGCAGCCGCGGGATGACATCCACTTCCTGCGTTCTCTCCCAATTGTCATTGACAGCAACTTGAGAGAAATGCGGCACGAGTACGATGCAGGGGTGTCTTGCCTGGAACTCTGGTTCCGTCCAGACACGAGCCCCCAGGCAAAGGCGAAGTGGCAGAGTGGCATCTGGCCCGACTGTGCGGGCATCCCCCATGAACATGACCAACGGCAGGTTGGCTGGCGCGTCCAGTGGGACAAAGAGATTGTATTTCAGAACGCATCCCGTCTCTTCATCTTTGTATTCCAGATAGTTGAAACGGGCTAGCGTTTCCTTGGGGATATCCTCTGCTGAAAGCTCATTCCTTATTTTCATTTGCATCTTTTTTAGGCTTGAGGACGAGGCCTATGTCGCCGATTTCGAGGGTTTTGAGCATCTCGGGGGTGCGCTCGGGGAGGGTGGTCAGGCGGTTCGCCTGCTTTTCAATGGCCTTCTCGAAGAGATTGCGGGCGAAGCGTCCATTGCCGAAGTTCTTGTCGCGGTCTTTGGTGAGGAAAGCCATGGCGCCGACGAGGTGGCTGTCGAACTCCTCTGAGAGGACGTAGTGGCTCTTGCGGGCGTAGAGGCGGAACATGTCCGCCAGTTCGGCGTTGGTGTAGTCGGGGAAGTAGATGTAGCGAGTGAAGCGGGACTGGAGGCCAGGGTTGGCGTCAATGAACTTGTTCATCTCCTCTGGGTAGCCTGCGACGATAACGATAAGGCGGTCACGGTCGTCCTCCATGCGCTTGAGCAGAGTGGCGATGGCCTCGTTGCCGTAGTCGTTTGCACCGCCTTGAACCAGTGTGTAGGCCTCGTCGATGAAGAGGATGCCGCCGAGTGCCTCGTCGATGAGCTTGTTGGCCTTGACGGCTGTCTGGCCGACGTATTCGGCGACGAGACCCGAACGGTCCGTTTCCACCAGATGTCCTTTGTCGATGACGCCCAATGCCTTGTAGATTTTTGCAAGGATGCGTGCCACGGTGGTCTTGCCCGTGCCTGGATTGCCCGTGAAGACGCAGTGGTAGCTGAGAGTCGCGTTCTTCATGCCAGCGTCCTCGCGTTCCTTGGCGATTTTGACAAATTCGGCGATTTTGTGTACCTCCTCCTTGACGTTCTTCATGCCGATGAGTTCGTCGAGTTCCTTTAGAGCCTGCTCGACGGTAACCACCTCGTTGTCAAGGCTCTGGAGCTTCTCATCGACATCCTCCAGGGTCAGCGTCAGCAATTGTTCCTTGGTGAGGTTCTTCTCCTTTGAGAGGCGAATGGCCTGCCGTTCCACAGCTGCCTCGAAGAGGTTGCGGACGTAGCGCCCGTTGCCGAACTGGTTGTCCTTGTGCTTGGTGGCGCGTGCCATGATCTTGTTCAGGCCAGCCTCCAGGGTGGGCGAGAGTTCGAACTGGTTCTTCTTCGCGCGCATGCGGAACATGTCGCCAAGTTCCTCTGGGGTGTAGTCTGGGAAGTGGATGTAGCGTGTGAAGCGGGACTGCATACCGCTGTTGGCGTCGATGAACGTCTTCATCTCTTTGGAGTAGCCTGCCACGATGACCACCAGGCGGTCGCGGTCGTCCTCCATGCGCTTGAGCAGGGTGGCGATGGCCTCGTTGCCGTAGTCGCTCTTGTCGCCAGACGCAAGGGCGTAGGCCTCGTCGATGAAGAGGACGCCGTCCAGAGCCTGGTCGATGATTTCGTTGGTCTTGATGGCGGTTTCGCCGACATAGCGCCCGACCAGGCCCGAACGGTCGGTCTCAACAAGGTGCCCTGACTTGAGAATGCCCAGGTTGCGGTAGCTGTCACCCATGAAGCGTGCCACGGTGGTCTTGCCCGTGCCAGGGTTGCCCGTGAAGACGCAGTGGTAGGACATGGTGACGCTCTTCATGCCCTGCTCCTTACGCGCCTGGGCAATCTGCGCGGAGGCGACCAGCTTGTGGACCTCCGCTTTCACTTCCTTCAGGCCGATAAGACCGTCCAGCTCCGCCATGACCTCC
>JAFTAC010000659.1 GCA_017458805.1 Victivallales bacterium
CCGCGCAGAAAAGCCATGCACCATCACCATAACCCAGCTTCGTGCAGACGGCAAGCTGCTGGGGAATCCACAAACCCTCGCGCTTAAGCAAGGCGAGGAGGGGTCCTGCCCATCAAACAGCAGAAGGGGGCCTCCACCTTCCAGGCAAAAGCGGAGGAGTGGAACCTCGCCTGGGAGGCGGAAGCCGTCCAGGAGCCATCCCCCATCGTCAAAATGACCCAAAATCCGCTTTACCGTGAACTATGGGGCACCGAATACACAATGCAGGCAAAGGATGGAGCGACACTTAGCAACCACGGCATTAACTCAAGATGGACAACCTCCGCCTTCCAGTTCGGCCAGGAGTGGAGCGGAATTGAGATGGCACGAAAAGCCACCCAGGATGGGTTGGTCATTGAGGGCCTTGCCTCCATCCTCTCCACCTTCGGCTTGCCAGAGGCCATTCCAGAGTTCAAAGCTTGCATCACCCTGATGAACTACACGATACACATTCCAAAGGGAGTTCCACGCTTTCTCGGCAAAATCTTTCTGCTGGCAGGCGAGGAGAGCAAACAGAGTTACCTGAACAACATCCGTGAAAACGCCGTTTACCAACAATACAGGAAGAACCTCTGGGGCCTCTGGTTCGGAGACGAGGTCTCAGAACACCAGGAAGAAGGGCTTCTGCATTTTATGGAGCATCCAAAGGAGTGGCCTGGCATCACGGCCTTGAATGAGAAAATCAAGGAGAAGTACGGCCACCCGCTCCCCTCCTCCAATGCAGATCCCGACCCGTTGAAATGGATTGCCATGAGGCGTTATGTCCAGGACGAGCTTCTGGACCTGAGCAAGCGTGCATACGCCATCGTCAAACAGGAGTTTCCTGGAGTGCATTATATCAGCGACGACCCCATGGGCACCCACAAGATTTACGACTTCGCCTACTTCACGCCCGATGTCGCAGAGTATGTCATCTTCCAGCTCTATCCAAGAAACCACCACCAGATATCCGACTTCAGCGCCAGAACAAAGTTTGTGGTGGACCTCTCCACTTGCGAGCACTTCACACCATGCCCCCATGTCGAGAACTATGGTGCAGACTACAAGGTCGAAGAGGTCATCGAGAAGTTGAGCCAGACCGTCCGCACGGGAGCCGATGGCTTCCACCTCTATCTGGATGACGTCACGGGACAGCGGGATGGACGCCGCTCCATCTGCTGCGACCAATTCGGAGCCCCCGAACGCTACCAGGCCATCCTGGCCGTGATTGAGGAGATGAAGAAAATGCCGCGCCTGCGCTTCCCAGAGGCGGATTGCGGCCTGTTCGTCTCCGTCAATGCCATCCGTGCAACTCCCCACCATGTCAATGCGCCAGATGCAACCATCGCGCTCCACTCGCTCTTGGAGAACACCAGCGGCTGCTGGTTCAAATACATCTCGGAAGGCTCCGTCCACCTGGGCCAGGCGGATTTCAGCAAATACAAGGCGGTCTTCGTCTCCTATTCAAAGTATCTGGAGGAAGAAGCCATGGCGGCTCTGGAATCATACGTCCAGAACGGCGGACGGCTGGTCGTCATGGATCCCGAGGCCTTTATGTTCACACAAGTCGGCGAAAGCCTGGCTGCCCGCAGGACGGCTTTGACAGGCATTGTGGAGTCAAAGCAAGGGAAGAACGCGAAATCCGCCACAATCGGCGATTCCATCGTCCCCCTGCTTGGCGCAAAAGCATGGGACTTTGCCGTTGCAGATGGTGTCACCGTCCTCGGCAAGTTTGACGACGGGCGTCCTGCCCTCATCCAGCACCGCTTTGGCAAGGGCGAAGTGATGACCTTCGCCATGGATCTGCTCCACCTCGAA
The DNA here is from genome assembly GCA_017458805.1 of Victivallales bacterium. Classification (GTDB taxonomy): domain Bacteria; phylum Verrucomicrobiota; class Lentisphaeria; order Oligosphaerales; family Oligosphaeraceae; genus RGIG3456. The sequence goes on from JAFTAC010000659.1 coordinate 1,837, forward strand.
AATGTGAAGAACGAGGCATTCCGCACCTATTTCCGCAAACTGACGGAGAGCCTCGGTCTGAAGCATGACTGCGACATCTGGCGCTTCCGCTTCCCGTTCTCCATCATCAAACGCCCGCAAGGCCACCCTGGACGCTGCCTGACCAACAACTACGTCTTCTGGGAACGCTGCAAACCGCTTTTCGGCGCCAATGACAAACTCCCCAAAGCCACCTACAGCTACTCGGTCGCTCCCGATACCCCCGCCGACAATCCCGCAGTGGAAGGAGTGCTTCCTTTCGACAAGGGACGCCTGACCGACCGCCGCACACAGATTAAGCTTGGAAACGTCGGTCGCCCGCCAGAAGATTTCGCCAAGGCCATCGTTGGCTGGAAGAGCCCCGCCCCCTTTGAAATCTCCTTCGACCTGGGCGAGGTGCGCATGGTTGAAACCGTGGAGATTTTCACGCACGGCGTGATGCGCGATGTCACCCTCTCTGTCTCGGAGGACGGCACGAAGTACGAGACCCACTCCTTCCCTGCAAACCACGCCAAGGAAGACAGTAACATGACCATTGCCCGTAAAGTATTGCCCCTCCCGAATCCACGCCAGGTGCGCTACCTGAAACTCGCCTTTGCCGAATCCATCAGCAAAGC
>JAFTAC010000660.1 GCA_017458805.1 Victivallales bacterium
CCGGGCTATACTATGTCTCGCCCCCTCGCGGGGGGCGATTAAGCCGCTTCGCGGCTTTTTACTGTTCCATTATGGAACTTTTTCACCAAGTTCCAGACGGCGTAGGTGAATATCAATCGGTGATGCATTACAAATTGTTGTAATGCTCCAGTGATTGATATGAGCCGCGTTAGCGTCTTCCCCTTCTGAATGGTTTCCCCAAGAGCAAAAACAAAATCCGTTGCGGAGCCTTATTTTCTTCTTAACCGTGCGAAGTCGGCGCAGACGGCTTCGATGGTAGGGGTGAGGAGTTCATGGCGCCAGCCCCTCATCAGGGGATTCGAGGACAAGTCGTCGCGGTTGATGGCGTGGACGACCAGCGAGTCGGCCTCCTTGCGGGTGACCATGAGAATCGGGTCGATGTGCCTGGCTTCAGCGCGCTTCATGGCCAAAGCCTGGATGCGCTCGGAGCATTGGCGCAGGAGGCGCTGGTCAACGGTTGGTATGAAAAGGCGGGGCCACTGCTCCTTGGGAATGTGCATGGAGTTGGCGACTATCTCCGCCACGTTCTTTGCGTAGCGCATGGCGGGGGTGTTGCGCATGCCGTCCAGTTCGCCCGCTTCTTCCGCTGTGTAGGGGTGCTTGACGGCGGCGAAGGCGAGAAGTCGGTCGGGCACGATGCGGTTGCGGGTGATGTTCTTGGCGCGTCCCAGTTCCTCGCGCCATGCCGCAAGTTGCTGGAGGATTGCATAGTCTTGGTGGGTGAACTTGAGGAAGGCAGGGCGGGAGACACGCTGCCAGTAGTCCATTGGCGGAACCTCCTCGTAGAAGGAGGGTTGTTCGTATTTGGCCATCTCCTCGGTGAAGAAGCCATCGTTGCCATGCTCCTTCATCAGGGCTTCCAGCGAGGCGAAAAGCGCAGGGAGGTGTGTGACATCCTCGCCCGCATACTCCAACTGGGCGGGCGTGAGGGGACGTTGAAGCCAGTTCGTGCGGGTTTCCGTCTTGGTCAGGACGACATGCAGTTGCTTGAGGATGAGTTTTGCAAGGGAGAGGCTGGCTGTCAGTCCCGCAAAGCCTGCCGCGATGCGCGTGTCTGCGATGCGGCGGGGCGTCGTTGCATGGTTGCACCAGCGCATGAGAATTGGCAGGTCGCTGGAGGCCTCGTGGAAGACCTTCAGGACATTGTCGTCTGCAAGAAGCTCTGCCAGCGGGGTTGTGTCCGTGACAGCGATGGGGTCCAGAAGGAAGCAGTGGTCGCTGTCCCAGCCGAGCTGAATCAGCCCCAGCTGCGGGTAGTAGGTCTTGGTCCAGACAAACTCCGTGTCCAGACCGACGACTGGCTGTCTGCGCGCTTCGTCGCATGCCTGCTTGAATTGGTCGATTGTGGTGATGAAAGGATAGTTCATTTAGGGAAGAAGGCAGAGCGTGGAGAGTATTTCACGATTGAGGTGTGGTGGGCGGATGGGGTATTCAGAGCCGAGGACCAGCTGGCTGGCGCCGCACTTTTCCACGACTTTGCGGAGGGCGTCGGTGCCATCGACGAGGCGCCCGATGTCGAGGCGGATGTCCTTGCGGCCAGTTGCGAGGGCGGCGATGGCGTCGGCTGCGCTGAGCCCCTGGATGACGTAGGCGTTCTTCGGGGCCCATTCCAGAAACTCAAGCAGCTCCTTTGTGGCGACGGGGCGTACGGCTAGCCCTGGATGGCGGAAGCGGTAGTCATAAACAACCGTGCTGATCCAAAGCGGCAGCTTGACGCGTGCGCACTCCTCGAAGAAGGGTTGCCAGCGTTTGTCACCCAGGTTCCAGTTGCCCAGGTAGGGGAAGAGGATGGCGCCCTTGAAGCCTTGGCGGACGGTGGCCGCGATGGTAGCCTTCCAGTTGTCGAAACGGGGCATGAGCGTGGCCAGGGGGACGATGGATTTCCGCCGTGCAAATGCTTTTTTGAACGCCTCGTTGACCGTGATGAGGTCCGTGGCGTAGAGGGAGTTGCCGTTTGCGGCATAGCGGCGTTTGATGCCGTATTGGCTCTGGAGGGCGATGGCCTTGTCCAGGTCGGCATCGGTGTAGATACTGTCGCCGAACATGTTGACGATGAAGGTGTGGTCTTCAGAGCAGTCAGGAGCATCCAATGGAGAGGGCAGGGGGAGCGTCTCTGCCGTGGCGCGAGCTTTGGCAAGCTCTGCTGGCGTGATGTGGAGAAGTCGGCGGGCGTTGTCGAAGAGGATGGCCTGCTTGGTTTTCTCTGGGATGTCAGCGCAGGTGACCTTGGTTATCTGGGAGGGGAATGAACGGCCCAGCCCATCGGAACCATACAGGATGTGGCTGGGGGATATCCACTTGCAGAGACTTTCCACGAAACCTGCCTGCGGGAGGCATCCGCAGACATCGACATAGAGGTTCGGGAGGCTTCGCAAGGCCCCATGGGAGAGGCGCCAGTTGGCTCCCGTATGCGCGGCGATGATGTTGGTTTTGGGGAAACGCTCGGCAAGGGCAACGGCCTCTCGCACGACAATCTCGCCTGGGAGATTGTCATCCGTGCGGTGGAAGGTGTGGATTTTGACGGGAAGCCCCAGTTCGCCTGCCCGTTCCAGTATCGGGTAGCACTTTTCAAGCGAACCTGTCTGTGCGTCTTTCAGGGAGACCCACAGCTTGACGCCCCTGCAGCCGAGCTTCACGCAACGCTCCAGTTCTGCCAAGGCGTCGTTGTTCTGCGGATTGAGATAGGCAAGCCACAACGCCATGCCCCCTGCATAGTTGCAGAACTCGACCGAGAGGTCGTTTGCTTCGTGTATCTCCTGGCTTGTGGGATACTGGGGCCATGTCTTGGTGCCCAGTGCGGAGGTGACGCAAATCACAATGCCGTTGGCGCGCATCTCCTTCAGGTA
>JAFTAC010000661.1 GCA_017458805.1 Victivallales bacterium
ACAACATGTTCAGCCTGTGGTCGTTGAACAACGGTTCAAGCTCTGTCGGAAGCGGGGTCATCAGCTCCCGAAGGCTTCTGGGACCGTCCCATTTGGCATCTGAGAGAAAGAGAATCAGGCTGACGATGGGCTTCAGCCTGTCCTGCGGTAGAAGATGCGATGTGAAGTACTTGGCAACCTCCCCCCTTTTCTCCCTTCTGTTGGCATTCTCAATCTCCATGACCTGCTTGTTGTAGAAGACGTACTCGTATCCCAAGGTTCTGACGGGCATGGAGTAGTCAACAAAAGACTGCTCCTCGATGCCCAGGATGACGTAGTTCGTCGTCTCCGATGTCTTGCAGGAAAGCATCTTCAGCACATCCCGCCTTCTCTCGTGCGTTTTCTCCTTCTCCTTTTTCATTTTGGAACGGAAATAGCCCGTCGTCTCCATTTCCGAAAGCGCATCAGGTGCAACAACCTGCTCGCCTCCAAAAACCGCCCCGTTGAAGGCGTCCGCAAACACAAACGGGTCGCTCAACAACTCCTTTGACAATGAATCCTTTTCCTGCATCTTCGCATGATTCCCCTGTGGACTTTGTAAACCTGGCAGTGAAACCTTAGAAGACATCCTCTAATATAAAGCTACTGCCCTTTTTGTCAAATGATTCGACAAAAATCAATATAATGGGGATTTTGCAAAATGCAACTCAAATATTTGAATATTTGGAAGTTTTTCCGTATCTATAAAAATATATAAATTACATTATATAATATTCGTGATATTCATATAAAAATAGAGGTTTTGAGGTTCTAGGGGGGCTAGAGGTTCTAGGTGGCTAGAGGTTCTAGGGGTTCTAGAGGTTCTAGAAAACTCAAGAATAGTGTTACCCTGCAATACAACTGCAATGGCATTCCCCGCAATCGCCCAACTATCAAATTTTTATATCTACTTTCTTCAAGTGCTTATAAAAAAGTAAGGTGATTCGTTGAATGTCAAAAAGCCGACTTGACAAGCCCTCCAAAACAGGCTACATTTGACCCCAACCCTAAGGGCGGGGCCCCGATTTTTTGACAGGTCATGTCCGTTTTTACGGTTCTGGGTGTGCTTCAACTCCGCTTTGGTGTGGTCCGTCTCCGCTTTGGTGTGGTCCGGCTCCGCTTTGGTGTGGTCCGTCTCCGCTTTGGTGAGGTCCGTCTCCGCTTTGGTGAGGTCCGTCTCCGCTTTGGTGAGGTCCGTCTCCGCTTTGGTGTGGTCCGTCTCCGCTTTGGTGTGGTTCGTCTCCGCTTTGGTGTGGTCCGACTCCGCTTGGGGAAACTGCCTTTAGCTCCACTTTAGTGAGGCTTTTGGATTCTTTTTGATTACTTACTATGTTTGAATACAGGATATTATGAAAATTAGCAACCGTTTGGATTTGATATCGGTGTTCAATGCTTCGCGTTTTATGCTCAGGCATTATGCGAAGGGGTATTACCCTGTGAACAATTTGCTCATGAAGCCGATGTCGGTCAACCGTTTGTTTTTTCCGCTGGAGAATCTGAACAGGTCTGAAAACTTCATATCAGATTCTTTCAGGCGGTATTCATTATGCCCAGGGAAAATGTACTTTGTTCCCGCCTTTCTGCCAGCTTGTTTTCAACTTGACAGCCAGCTGCTTTTTCTTTCCATCCAGACCAATCTGGAGATTTTTCCAGGCGTGGAGCTCTTTTCTGGATGTCCGCGTATGCTGGAAATACCTGCTCCGAATGAATATACCTCTCTACTGGAGCTTTTTGATTCGCACAGCCCTGATCAACTCTACCAGAACGCGGTGAAGGCTGGCAGTCTGGCTTTTTCAATAATGGCGCAACTTCTTGATTATTATGCGCCAGAGGATTTCTGGAAGCCGCTGGCTTTGCGTAAATATGCCGATTTAACCGAATATCTGAACCAACATGGCACCGCCTTGACTTCGGTTGCCGACCTGGCCAAGGAAAAACGGCTTTCACGGGAGAGTTTCACCCGCCACTTTACCGCCGATACAGGAATCACCCCCAAGCAGCTGATTGACCGTTTTGTCATCGGACGCTGCCTGGCCCTCATTGGACAAGGCTACTCCTTCAAGGAGATATCATACTTGATGAAATTCAGGGACGAGTTCGCATTCTCTCGCTATTTCAAGCGGAACATGGGGGAATCCCCACGCTACTGGCGAAGCCGCTCGATTGGTGGCTTCACTCGTCGTTGAAACACTGTTGCTGGGTACTAAAAATGTGCCCTCTTCGATTGCAAGAAACCTGTTGAGGTATCATATTATTAGGTGGTAACTATTCAGAAGGAGAGCCAATAGGCACAGGCAACCTGCTTTTCTGCGCCTTGCCGCTCCGCTTTGCTACGCGGCACGGCGCAAAGGAAGTGGGGTATCACTGACCCGTGGGTTTCGTTCACGCCAGAGGCGCTCGCTGCACCCACGGCTATGCTCTTGCCGCCGCTAACGCGGCTACCCCTTCTGAATAGTTACATTAGGTGAAAAGTTTTTCCCAAAATACAAAACATTCAATTCAACCTAAAGGAAAGCAGAAGATGTTCAAAATCGGTTATGCGCAGGAAATCATCACCCCGCCCGTCGGCGTTGGTCTGGCAGGCTACTTCAACAAGCGCCCCAACGAGGGTATGTATGACGACCTGTTTGTGAAAGTCATCGTCATTGAAAGCAAGGGCACGCGCTTCGGATTCATCGCTTTCGACCTGTGCAGCATCAGCAAAGAGCTGTTTGCGGCTCTGGAAGAGGGCATTGTCGCCAAGTACGGCAAGGCGCTCCATGACAATCTGATTATTTCCGCCACCCACACCCATACTGGCCCCGAATTCCGCAAGGACCTCAACGACGTGACACGCTATGCCTTCGAGCGTACCGTGGAGGCCGCCCTGCGCGCCCTGGACCGCGCCATCATGAACCTGCTGCCTGGCGAAATCGAGGTCGGAAGCGTCTATAACAATCCATACGGCTTCGTCCGCCGCTACTGGATGAAGAACGGCACCATCGTCACCAACCCAGGCTGGGGCAACAAGGAGATTGACAAGCCCGAGTGCGACTTCGACCGCACCATCGGAATCATCAAGATCATCCAGGGCGGACGCATCGCTGCCATCATCGCCAACATCGCCAACCACGGCGACACCATCGGTGGAAGCATTGTCTCCGCCGACTGGTATGGACGCTTCGCGCAGGAGATTCAGTACTCCCTCAAGACCAGCCTGCCTGTTCTGGTCATTGATGACGCCTCTGGCAACATCAACCACTTCGACTTCCACCAGAAAATCAACCAGAGCTCCTACAACGAGGCGACGCGCATCGGTCGCGGCTACGCCAGAATCGTTCTGGACGCGCTGGACAAGCTGGAGCCCCTGACCGCCGAGGACGTGGTTGTCAAGAACAGTACCGTGACCATCCCGCACCGCAAGCCCACCGAGGCGGAAATCGCCGAGGCCAAGCACATTCTTGCGACAGTGCCCGACATCAAGAAGGAAGGCGACTTCGAGAGCCAGGACCTGGCGAACAAAGTGCCAGCCGCCCTACGCTACTTTGCGCAGAAGATGCTGGACTGCGCCGAGAAGAGCACACCTTCGCATGACGCCCGCATCACCGCCATCGAGCTGGGGGACCAATTGGCATTCGTCACGCTGCCAGGCGAGCCCTTCAACGGCATCGCGCAGGCCGTCCGCGAGGCCAGCAAGTTCAAATACACCTTTATCATCGAGCTGTCGCAGTCCGTTTCGGGCTATGTTCCCATGCCCGAATGCTTCGAGCGCGGCGGCTATGAGGTGCAGGCGAACGTGAACTCCTGCGCTCAGAACGCGGCCACCGAAATCATCAAGGCGGTTGTGGCCAACATGTAACCGGAAGTGGTTAGTGGTTAGTGGTTAGTGGTTAGTTTTCGATCGCTTTTACAGTTATTATTTCTAACCACTAACCACTAACCACTAACCACTAACAAAATGTCATGCATCATTTTATCATTCGCACAGGGGCACTGGGGGATTTCGTCCTAACCTTGCCCCTGCTGAAGGCGCTTTCTGAAGAGGCGGCTGTCACGCTTGTGTGCCGCCGCGATTATTTGGCCTTGCTGCCAGATTTGCGCCATCCAGTCGAGTGGATTTCGCCTGAAGCAAGCTGGTCGCTCTATGCCGACAAGGTGGAGGACCAGCTTGCTTTGCGTTTGCAAGGCAAGTGCTTCCACACATTCGGAAAGCGAGATGCCACGTTTGAGCGGCGCATCCTGTCGGCTGGCGCCGTTTCAGTCATTTTCCATGACCCCAGACCGGCGGAACCGCCGTCTGCGGCCAGGCGGATGTTTTTGGAAGCGGGGCTGGAGCCTCCAGTGGATTTGGAGCAGACGCCCGTCATGCCTAGACGTTGTCCAGCTGGAAAGAGCCTTTGGATTCACGCTGGAAGCGGTTCGCCATCAAAGAATCTCCCGCCCAGCTATTGGGCGCAGCGAGTGCGGGAGGTTTTTCCTGAAAAACTGCCGCCTGTCATCATTTCGTTTGGCGAGTGCGATTTGGGTTTGCGCGAAGGTTTTCGGGAGGCGTTTGAAGGCATCCCCTACATGGCGGCAACCGATATGAGCCTGGCGCAGCTTCGGCTTCGCCTTGAGCAGGAGACGGTGGAGTTCTGGGGAGCGGACACGGGCGTCACGCATCTTGCCGCCGCCGTGGGCATCCCTGTGACAGCCGTTTACACAACTACCTCGCCTGAGATCTGGCGCCCCTGCGGGTTTTGCAGGATTGAACGAATGTGTTAGCAGCGTGCGGTCAATCGCCAATGAGTGTGGCGGTTTTCGATTTTTCCAAATTCGACTGGAAAAATGTCAAATTAATGGTATATTATACAATTGTCATTCTGTTTTTTCACAACAATACATAAATATCCATCATCAAGGAGTTTCAATGAGCCAGCAACACATGAAGGCGCGTAAGCGCGCACGTCGCAAACAGTACATTCAGCGTTTGAAAGCCCGCGTCAATGAGGCGAAAAAGAAATAATCTAGCTCATTGAGCAGGGGTTTTTTGGTTGCGCTCCCGCATCTTGAAGCAAGATTCGGGAGCGTATGCATTTTATGGAGGGCTCTAGTTTTTTTCTAGAAGCTCTGAAGCTCTAGAAGCTCTAGCAGCCTTAAAACAAGCAATTTCGGCGCCTTCGGGTGTAATGGTTCGGTCCTGGCGAACAGCTATAGGACGGTGTTAATCAGGACCGTGGCATTGCACCAGCGCCGCAAGTAAACAATAAACCATGAGCAAAGCAAAGAAAAATCAAAAAATGGAAGCAATCAAGTACGTTTACACGTTTGGTGATGGTGCCGCCGAAGGCGATGCGACCATGAGGAATGAATTGGGTGGCAAGGGTGCGAACCTGGCGGAAATGTGCCGCCTGGGTCTGCCAGTTCCGCCTGGTTTCACAATCACAACCGAGTGCTGCAACGCCTATTTCGCGGAAGGCGGCGCCTTCCCTGCAAGCCTGAAGGGCGAGGTCGAGGCGGCGTTGAAGACCGTCGAGGCGAAGACTGGCCTCGTCTATGGCGATGCGGAGAAGCCTCTGCTGGTCAGCTGCCGTTCTGGCGCCCGCCAGTCCATGCCTGGCATGATGGACACCGTCCTGAACATCGGTCTTTCCAGCGCCACCATCCCTGGCCTTATCGCGCGCACGAACAACGAGCGTTTCGTGTGGGACTCCTACCGCCGCCTGATCATGATGTATGCGGACGTGGTGATGGAGAAGGCCGAGGGCATCGAGCCCTTCGAGGGCAAGGGCATCCGCCGCATCCTCGAAGAGATGATGGAGCAGTACAAATATATCAAGGACTGCAAGCAGGACACCGATTTGAACGCCGACGACCTACGCATCCTCTCCAACGCCTTCAAGCGCAGAATCGTCGAGGTGCTGGGTGTCGAGTTCCCCGATGATCCCGTGCAGCAGCTGTGGGGCGGCATTGGCGCCGTCTTCAAGAGCTGGGTCGGAAAGAAGGCCGTGGCTTATCGCCGCATCGAAGGCATCCCCGAAAACTGGGGCACCGCCGTCAACGTGCAGACGATGGTTTTCGGCAACATGGGCGACACCTCCGCAACGGGTGTTGCGTTCACGCGCAACCCTGCCACTGGCGAGAACAAGTTCTTCGGCGAATGGCTGCTGAACGCCCAGGGTGAAGACGTGGTGGCGGGCATCCGCACCCCGAACCCCCTGAACAACGCCACCAAGAGCGACAAGAACCGCGACATCCCCTCCATGGAGGAGATGATGCCCGATGTCTATAAGCAGTTGGATGACATCCGTCTGCGCCTGGAGAAGCACTACCAGGACATGCAGGACCTGGAGTTCACCATCGAGGAAGGCAAGCTGTTCATGCTCCAGTGCCGCACTGGCAAGCGCGGCGGCAAGGCCTCCGTCAAGATGGCTCTGGACATGGTTGACGAAGGGCTCATTGACGAGCGTACCGCCGTCATGCGCGTCAACCCCAACCAGGTGATGGAGTTCCTGCTGCCGATTATCGAGCCGAAGATGGAGGCGAAGACCGACCTGCTCCTCAAGGGGCTGCCCGCTGGTCCTGGCGCCGCTTGCGGCGAAATCTACTTCACCACGCAGGATGCCATCGCGGCCACCCGCAACGGCAAAAAGGTCCTGCTGGTCCGTGAAGAGACCAACCCTGAGGACGTTGAGGGCATGCGCGTCGCAGTCGGTATTCTGACCGCCCGCGGCGGTATGACCAGCCATGCGGCCCTGGTGGCGCGCGGCTGGGGCAAGTCCTGCATCGTCGGCGCCGCCGATATGCAGGTGGATGCCCCCAACAAGACCATGAAGATTGGCGACAAGATTCTCCGCGAAGGCGCAGTTCTGACGATGAACGGTTCCGCAGGCACTGTCTATGAAGGCAGCATGCCGCTGGTTGAGCCCACTGCCAACGAGGACTACTCGCTGTTCCTGCGCTTCATGTCCATCGTGGACAAGTACCGCACGATGGGCGTCCGCGCCAATGCGGACACGGCAAAGGACGCCAGCAAGGCGCGCACTTTCGGCGCAGAAGGCATCGGCCTGTTCCGCATGGAGCACATGTTCTACGGCGAAGGCTCCGCCATGCCGCTGTTTCTGCTCCGCAAGATGATCCTCTGCCTCTCTACAGCGGACCGTATCGCCGTTCTGAAGGAGCTGTTCCCCTATATGAAGAAGGACATCATCGGCACGATGGAGGCGATGGAGGAGTTCCCTGTGACCATTCGTCTGCTCGACCCGCCGCTGCATGAGTTCCTGCCTCACTCCCAGCTGGGACGCCTGGAGCTTTCCAAGGCCCTGAGCATCCCCGAGGACGAGGTGCGCAAGCGCGTTGACGCCCTCCAGGAGAACAACCCGATGATGGGCCACCGCGGCGTCCGCCTCAGCATCACCTATCCTGAAATGACGGAATACCAGGCGCGCGCCATCTTCGAATCCGCCGCCGACCTGATTCAGAAGGGCAAGAATGTGGTGCCTGAAATCATGGTGCCCATCACCTGCGATGTCCGTGAGCTGCGCCATACCAAGCTCATCATCGAGGATGTCCATGCGGAGATTCTGCGCCGCTACGACATGAAGGAACTGCCCTACAAGCTGGGCACGATGATTGAAATCCCGCGCGCAGCCCTGCTGGCCGACCAGATGGCGGAGGACGCAGAGTTCTTCTCCTTTGGCACCAACGACTTGACACAGCTGACCTTCGGATTCAGCCGCGATGACATCGGCAGCTTCATGTCCTCCTACCTCGACCAGCGCATCCTGAAGGCGGATCCTTTCCAGACCATCGACCAGGAAGGCGTGGGCAAGCTCATCAGCATGGCCACCAAGCTGGGGCGTGAAGTGCGCCCCAACCTCAAGGTCGGCATCTGCGGAGAGCAGGGTGGCGAAGCCAACTCCGTCAAGTTCTGCTATGAGGCTGGCCTCACCTACGTCAGCTGCTCGCCATTCCGCGTTCCCGTCGCCCGCGTAGCCGCCTCCCAGGCCGCCATCGCGCACGATATGCATTGAGATTGCATGGGCTTTCCCCGCGCCTGTCGGTGCGGGGAAAGCCCACGAGCAAGGCGCACACTCTGAAGGAGTGCGCTTTCAGGACGGTGCTAGCACCCCTGTTGGGAAGCTCGCCAGAAAGCAGGATACACCTGTGGTTTCTGTGTCATGACAACCTGGTTCTTCCGAATGCGCACCTTGCTTTGTGGGTGAGGCAGGCCACCCGCAGTCTGAATTGCAGAGTATCGCCTTGAAAAATCAATAAGTTGGATTATAGTATCTTGCTTTTATTTTCCGCAGAGATATGTTTGCAACAGCAGACGGCCTCCCTGCGCAAAGCAATGAACATTGATTTTTCAACATAAACGAATTGGAGAAGAAAAGATGCCAGAAGCAAATTACGAAGAACGGGTTAAGAAGATAATCGCTTCCACCTTGAATATCAGTGAAGACAAAATCAAGATGGATGCCAAGATTATCGAGGATCTGAGCGCTGATTCTTTGGATGTCATTGAGCTGATTATGAATCTTGAAGAGGAATTCGGCATTAAGATTCAGGACGAGGAATCCGAACTTATCACCACTGTCGGCCAGGCGGTCGAGTACGTTCAGAACAAGCTGGGCGGCGCCGAAAAGGGTGATGCGGTTCCTGAAAAGTAAATAACCTAAGTATTCTGTAATTTTCCTTGCTTCGGCCTTTTCTAAAGGTCAAGTAAGCATTAGAATTACAAGCTCATAAAAAAACGCAGAGACGTCATTTCACCTAATGGCTTTTCAGCCCAAAGGGATAATGACCATTGCCTCTGCGTTTTTGTGCTTGAAATAGCAGTGGATTTTCCAAGATATGTCATACGAACGGCGAATAGTTGTAACTGGTTTAGGCGCAGTATCTTCTGTTGGTAATAACGTTGAAGATAGCTGGCAGGCCCTTTTGGCTGGCCGCAGCGGAATAGGCCCTATCACGAGGTTTGACGCCTCTGGGCTTCGCAGCCGTATTGCTGGCGAAGTCAAGAACCTGGACATGGATGCCTACATGAACCCGAAGGAGCAGAAGCGCCTGGATTTGTTCTGCCAGTTCGCTGTTGTCGCGGGTGCCGAGGCTCTGAAGAGCGCAGGGCTTGAAGGGGATTTGGCAGATGCGTCCCGTTGCGGCGTGATTGTCTCCTCGGGCATCGGGGGGATGCATACCATCATCGAGCAGACGAAGGTGATGGACAAGCGTGGAATGGACCGTGTTTCGCCCATGCTGGTGCCGATGATGATTTCCGACATGGCCAGCGGATATCTGGCGATGAAGCACAATTTCCAAGGACCGAATTTCTGCGTTGTGAGCGCATGTGCATCCGCTCTCCATTCGATTGGCGAGGCGTTTTGGATTATCAAGCGCGGAGACGCGGATGTGATGATGGCGGGCGGCACTGAGGCGGGCGTCGTTGATTTGGGCATTGCGGGTTTTGCCTCCATGCATGCCTTGAGTACACGGAATGACGATCCTACAACTGCCTGCCGCCCGTTCGACCGCGACAGGGACGGTTTTGTTCCGTCGGAAGGTGCTGGTATTCTTATTCTTGAGGAGGAGGAACATGCGAAAAAACGCGGAGCGACCATTTTGGCGGAGGTTGTCGGCTATGGCCTGAGCTGCGACGCCTACCACTTCACGGCGCCGAGAGATGACGCCTCCTGCACGACTGCCGCGATTGAGGCGGCTTTCCGCATGGCGCAGCTTCCCTACACGGATTTGGCCTACATCAATGCGCATGGAACCTCCACGGTGATGAACGACAAATGCGAGACGCTTGCCATCAAGCAGGCGCTTGGCGAGCACGCGAGAAAGGTGGCCATCAGCAGCACGAAGTCCATGACAGGGCACATGCTGGGAGCATCAGGCGGATTTGAGTCGATGGTCTGCGTGAAGGCCATCCAGGAATCCATTGTCCCGCCGACCATCAACCAGTTCAACGCAGACCCCGAATGCGATTTGGATTACGTTCCGAACCAGGCGCGTGAGATGCAGGTGCCGCTGGCCCTGAAGCTGAACTTCGGCTTTGGCGGACACAATGCGGCGGTGCTTTTCAGAAAATACGCCTAGTCTTGGAAAGCGTCTAAGGCCTAGAAATGGGAACGAACAAACAGCAGGAATCTGGCAAAAGCGCTGCGAAAAGCAAAAGCGTTTCCTCCTCATATTCCCTGAATATGATGGTGTTTTTCGCTGTTTTGTGGGCGGTCTGCTTCATGACCATCTTCTATACGGCGGATGTGCGCCAGGCAGTGCCAAAGTGGGTCGATGAAGTCATAGGCAACTTTGCCCGCACAAATAGCCACGACACCTACGAGGCGCAAAGCGACATCTATGCGGAGCGCAGCTTTTCCTACAGTATCTACGACCGCCAGGAAGGGGTGCCTCTCAAGGTGAAATTCAACGAGCTACCTTACGAGAAGCAGGTGGAATATACGTTGCCCGAAGTACAGGTTGATGAAGAAAAGCCAGCTGTTGAAGAGCCTCCTCCAGCGGAAGGAGACCTGAATGAAGAGGGACAGACGGTTCGCATAGCTTCCGAGGGGGAGAGTCTGATTCAAATTAAGGAGATAGCTATTCACGAAGCCTCAAAATTGAAAGGAATGGATGGCGACAGGGTGGCGGAACGCAGTGGCATGAGCAATTTTTACGCACATGTCAATGTGGATGACATCATTGTGAAGAAGGGCGAACTGCTCTTTTATAAGAAGACGGAATATGGCGAAAACGGACGCGAAATCTATCGTCGCATATTCACGCCAGCGTTCTATCGGCTTCTTGCATACGAGAAGAACCACATTTTAATGACAAGGCATTATGGAAACTATCGTGTGCTGCTTATGAACTGGGTGCTGGCTGGCATCGTGATGCTGGCGTTGGGATTCTGCCTGTTTTCATGGCGTTCCAATATCTTTGAATCTGTCAATGAGCTGACGCTGTGTGGTGTGTGTCTTGTGATTCACATCCTCTGCATCATCATGGCGCACGCGATATTCAAGAGGCTGGATGGCGGTCCCACCTTCTTCCTGTACGCGCTGATGCCGATGGCACTGGGCCCCGCGCTCGTCTCCAATATGATAGGGAAGCGTGTCGGCCTGTGCGCTGCGATGCTTCTTTCGACGCTGACGCCGCTTATCGTGGATGACGCGAATCTCTACCAGCTCTTCATCATCGCCTTGTCCTACTCCGTCATAGGCGTGTTGGCGTTCAACAACGTACGCAAGCGGAAGAACTTCATTGTGGGCGGTGCCGTCATTGTTGTCGTTTTGATGCTACTCTGTGTCATGTATGTGTATAAGAATGAGATAAGCTGGGTATGGGAGAGCTTCTCGCCTTTCTGGAGCACGGTTGCCATCTATGTCTCTGCCAACGCCCTGTTTACCATCGTGGCACTGTTTTTACTGCCGTTCCTGTTTGAAATGGTTTTTCACGTCACGACCAGCATCACCTTCAACGAGCTGTGCAATGGTGACCACAAGTTGCTGGAGCAGTTGCAGAAAGAGGCTCCAGGCACATACGACCACTGCCAGGCTGTCGCCAGACTGGCCAGCGCCGCTGCCAAAGCAATCGATGCAAACAGCAAGATGGCTGAGGCGTGCGCGCTGTTTCACGATATCGGCAAGTTGAAGGACCCGAAGAATTATGCGGAAAACCTGCTGATGGGGGAAGAGAATCCCCACGAGAAGCTGTCGCCCCTTGAGAGTTGCGCTGTTCTTCGCAGTCACGTCGAGTATGGTCTGGAGCTGGCGGCCAAGACGCATCTTCCAATGGTCATTCGTGAAGCAATCGGACAGCATCATGGCACCAGCGTCATGGCTGGATTCTACGCGAAGGCATGTGCCGAGGCCGAAGTAAATGGACAGAAGATGCCTGACAGTAAAAACTATTCATACCTGAATACGAATCTGGAGACCGAGGAGGCAAAGGTCTTTATGGGGCTTCCATGGCGGAAAGAGGTTGTGCTGGTCTCCATCGCGGACTTTTGTGAAGCAGCCATCCGTTCATGTATGCAGACATGGGAAATGCCTAGCTGCGAACTGATTTACAACAAGGTCGTGGAACTCATTCAGGAACGCTTGAAGGAACACCAGTTCGACAAGGCGAGAATTCAGATTAACGAGCTGAATATCGTGATTCGTACATTGGTTGATGTGTTTTGTTCAAAATACCACCTGCGCCCCCAGTATGAAACCACGGAGGAGCTGGTTTCGAAACTGATGACACAGCGAGCTTTAGAGGTACCGACAACACCATCGGTCAAACAGGAGGATAAGCAAGCAAATGACGCAAATGCCGAGGCTCCTGCTGCAACCGTCGGCGAAGCCCCTGCAACGCCTTCAGCCGAAGCCCCTGCGTCAACCGCTGGCGAGGAGGCAAAATGAACATACGCCTTATCAAGCAGCGTGGAGTCATGCCGCTGAAATGCCGTGCACGGCTGGTCCGTGTGCTGAAACTGGCGCAGGAGCTGGCGGGACTTGGTGAGGAAACAGGCACGCTGAACCTCATTCTAACGCCCTCCGACGTGATGGCGACGATGAACGAGACCTATCTGGGGCACGAGGGGCGCACCGATGTTCTTACCTTTGATTTGCGCGACACGGAGGCCGCGCATCTCCAGGCGGATGATGCGGAAGAGTGCGTTGCGGAGGTCTATGTCTGCCCTGATGTAGCCGTGGAGTATTCTGCGAAGTTTGGGACGACTCCCTCGCGCGAGCTGGTGCTCTATCTGGTGCATGGTATGCTCCATCTGGCAGGAGAGGATGACTTGGAGGAGGAGGCGCGCCTCTCCATGCGCAAGGCGGAAAACCGTGTGATGACGGCTCTGGCCGAACGCTTCTCCCTGGAAGGCTTCATCGCCTGAACTCTCTGCAGCTAAAGCAGCGGGCACAGAACAGGCGTGATATGCCTGATAGCGCGCTCCTTTTGGAGCCTGCCTCACTTTCCCCAGGCGTGCTGCCCGTCGTCCTGATAGCGCGCTCCTTTAGAGCGCGCGCCCCGCTTTGGATGGCTTCCCCGCGCCAGCGTAGCGGCGCGGGGAAGCCCCCTGCGGCCACACCCCCAAAAACTGCAAAATATGGATAGTACCTGTACACGTTGGTTTGCCTGCTTTGTCGTATCATTGCTATGTGCGGCATTTTTTGCCCTGGTTTGCCTGGTGGCTGGCGGTATGAGCGGCGGAAAGATGAAGCATCTGGAGGAGAGCGAACGGGACTTGGCCGACCGTCTTTACGAGCTGTTTCCCCTGAAGGAGGAGTGGGTCTATGCAGGTCATATTCTGGTGATGGGGCTGGGCGTGCTTGCCTTCTACTGCGTTCTGCGCTGGAAAAGCTGTCTTGCCGACTATGCGTCATTCAATTTTGTCTGGCCCCCTGTTCTGACGCTTCTGCTGGTCTATTGCCTGATGGAGTTCTTTTCCGCGCTTCTAAGCATTTCTGCGGCGGCGCGTCTGCTTTTAGTCACGCTGCCAATCTTCAAGGTGCTCTCGTGGCTTTTGTTTCCAGTGACGCTGCCCCTGGGGGCTCTGGCGCGCTTCATCAACCGCAGGCGCATGAGCGCGGACGAGGACAGCGTGGCCAGCGTGGAGGATGAAATCCTTTCGCTGGTCGAGGATGACGAAGAGGATGAAGAGGAGCAGAAGGGCGAGGAGGACGGCGGCGAAATCGAGCGTCCAGGCCTCGAAGAGGATGAACGGCGCATGATCATGGGGGCGTTGAAGCTGGACGAGGTCAATGTGCGCCGTATTATGACGCCCCGCGTGGAGGTGACGGGCGTGGAGTACGTCGAGGAGCATCCGCTGGAGGAGTTCGTGACCAGCGCCAAGCAGGCGATCGTCGCCTCGGGCCACAGCCGCATCCCTGTGTATAAGAAGACCATTGACAACGTGATAGGGGTCGTCTATTCGAAGGATTTGCTGGATGTTTCCAAGCTGGAGAGCGCTGACAAGTTGATTCACCGCAACCCGCTTTTCATCCCTGAATCCAAGAACATCGGCGACTTGCTGGGCGAGTTTCAGCAGGCGAAGATTCATTTGGCTGTGGTGGTGGATGAATATGGTGGAATGGCGGGTATCGTCACCTTTGAGGATGTGCTGGAGACCCTTGTGGGCGACATCAAGGACGAATATGACTTTGCAGAAGGGAACCTGGAGCCTCGGGAGATGTCTGAGGGACGCCTGCTTTGCGATGCCCGCGTGCCCGTGGCCAGCATCAATTATACGCTGGACACGGAGATAGCCGAAAACGGCGACTTTGACACGCTGGGCGGTTTCATCACCTATAGTGAGGGGCGCATCCCCAAGGCTGGGGAGGAGTTCGATGCGCCGCCGCTCCATGTCAAGGTGCTCAAGGCAGACCATCGCAAACTAATCGAAGTGGAAATATCAAAGATGGAATCAGACAGCAATCGGGAGAAAAACCAATGAAAGTGTTTGTTTCAGGCTGCTATGACATGCTGCATTCGGGGCATGTCGCTTTTTTCGAGGAAGCTGCGACGTATGGCGACTTGTATGTCGGCATTGGGTCGGACAAGACCATCCAGGAGCTTAAGAACCGCAAGACCATCAATACCGAGGGTGAGCGTCTCTACATGGTCAAGGCCCTGCGTTGCGTGAAGGATGCCTGGGTGAACAGCGGCTCTGGCATCATGGACTTCGAGAAGGAGGTCATTGCCCTGAAGCCCGATATCTTCTTCGTCAACTCCGACGGCTTTACGCCCGCCAAGGAGGAGTTCTGCAAGAAATATGGCATCAAGTTGATTGTGAGCAAGCGCATTCCCCATGGCAATCTGCCCGCCCGCTCGACGACGGCACTGCGACAGGAATGCACCATCCCCTACCGTATCGAGATGGGGGGCGGCTGGCTTGACCAGCCCTTTGTGAACAAGCTGTGCCCTGGCCCTGTCATCGTGCTTTCCATCGAGCCTGACATGGAGTTCAACCACCGCTCTGGCATGGCGACCTCGTCGCGCAAGACCGCCATCAGCCTGTGGCACACCTCCATCCCTGAAGGCGACCGCGAAGAGCTGGCGCATACCTTGTTCTGCTGCGACAACCCCCCTGGGACCGTGGCCGTTTCAGGCTCGCAGGATTCCCTCGGCCTGATGCTCCCTGGCTTCAACAAGCTTAATTACGACAACGGCTATTGGCCTGTGTCGATTGACTCCGTCCGCGACGGCGAGTTTCTCTCCTATTTGGAGAGCCATATCAGCCTGATAGCCCTGCCGCCGCGCCAGAACGACTACCATGTGCTTGGCAATACCAACGTCACGGCAGAGGGGGCGCGTCGCCTTGCCGAGGCCACGGAGCGCATCTGGAAGGCTGCGACCGCGCGGGACACCGCCGAGTGGGGCAAGGCCACCAAGGAATCCTTTGATGCGCAGATTGCCATGTTCCCGAACATGGTCTCGCCCGAAATCATGAACTCGATTGCCGAATACAGCGACAAGGCGTATGGCTGGAAGATTTCGGGTGCAGGCGGTGGCGGCTATTTGATTCTCATAGGCGACCAGGATATCCCCAACGCCATCCGCGTCCGCGCGTGCCGCGCGTAGTAAAACCTGCGCGGCTACGCGCCGCGCAGTCAGGACGCGGGATGGCACGGAAGAAAACAAAACCTGTGTAGCTAGGTGCTGTGCCCCCTGCTGCGTCCTGAGTGCGCGGCGCGTAGCCGCGCACATAAGATTACTCCCCAACAGCCATGAACGAGCCAGCGCCCTTGTCCTGTGCCTCGAACAGCGCATGGTCGGGGGTGGCTTCGCGCAGCTTGAGGCCGCCGAAGGCATGAATGACGGGAGTCGCCTTGAAGGGTGGAACAAAAACGACCTTCTCGCCAGGGGCTGCAACGCCGTTCACTATTCTTTCCCGCTCCTTGTTGGGACGGGTGTCATAGGTGAAGATGCCCAGCAAGGCGACGGGGGTTCCCTCGGCCTTCACGGTGATGGTGTGCATCCCGTAGGCGAGCCCGCAGATGGCCCTGCGGTTTTCAAGGTACTGTTCCGTACCGTCTTGGAATTTGAATGGGGCATTGGTTTCAACGGAGAGCTTCTCCTGCCCATCGACGCTGACAAGCAGCTTGCCACCCTCCAGTGCATCGCAGAAGGCAATGGAAAAATCGGTGCCTGGCAGGGTGATTTCAGCGGACTCGCCAGGTTGAAGCAGCAGTTGTGCATCGCCGTATGGCGCGCCCCATTTGGATTCAAAGGGCGCAGCATCGCCCTTCTTGTTCCATAGCGCAGAGGTGACAGGGTAGAAGCACCTGCCAGCAATTGTTTTCATCTCAACCGCGACAAGGGCGGCATTTTCACCTGTGAGTTCGACGATGTGCCTGTCGCCCAAGCTGACGTTTCCGTGGCGGAAAGAGGAGTTGCGCACGTCAATGTAACCCTGCGGACGGTAGCTGCCGACCTTATTGCCGTCCACGAACACGTCGCCGCGCTGCTTGTCGGTACCACCAGTTGCCCAGAGGTTGAAGGCCATGTCGTCGATGATGAAGGTAGTGCCGTTTATGAAGCGTGGGCTCTCCTTGGGGTAGAAGGTGATGATACCCTCCCAGCCGATGGTGTTTTTGTGCATACGGGAGGGGAGACGAAGCTGCGCCTGCCCAGCGGGGACGGGGTCCCAGCACTCAAATGCCTTCTCCAGGCAGTATGCCCAGAAGAAGTGACCGACGGCCTGCGGATGGCCGTCCCGTGGGACGAGCGTGCGCGGATTGCAGTGGCGTGTCATGTCATCGTTCAGTTTGCCGAAGTCCATGAAGGGAATCTGGTAGCGCAGAGCCAGGGCCTGCAGGTCGCCTGGATTCGGGGTATAGCCGCCCTTGTTCTGGAACATGCAGAAGATGAACTCGGTGTCGGGGTAGCGCTGCTGAATCCAGCGAATGCTGGCCTCGAAGAGCGCGCACTCCTCGGGGGTGTCCGTTTTTTCGTTGGCGCCCGAGCCGAAGATGACCAAATCGGGCGCAGTGCCTTGCGGGCGCGTGAAAAGCTCTGGGTAGAGCTCTTTCCATGTCGTACCCGTCTTGTGGCCGTTGTTGCCTTCGCTAGGCTGCTGTGCTAGTGTGCAGTAGGTATCCAGCCCCGACATGGCCTCGCCGATGTTGGAGCCGTCGCACGCCATTATATTTAGGCAGAGCTTCGAGACGGGCAGGTTGAACTTCCGCATCAGCTCCAGGCGGAGGCGTCCTCCGTAGGAGAAGTAGTGTTGCCACCAGCCAAAATAGCCGTCCAGGTCGGGGCGACCGATTTTCTCCGCCTCGAAAACCCGTTCCGAGATCGGCTGCTTGAAGGTTTCGGAGGCGGGGTTCTCGTCGTAGAGGTACATGGGCGGATTGGCGCTGCCTCGGTCGATACTGCTGCCCATCAGGATGATGTGCAGGCTTTCACCCTTCCATAGCTTCTGCATGGTTTTGGGGATGTGGCGGAACATCGGCTCCATTGGGCGTACGGAGGGAACCACGTTTGCCGTTGGCATCTCGCCCTTGACCAGTGCGGGTGCCCAGTAGAGCACCTCGCCCTTTTCGGAGGCGTTGGCAAGGGTTATGCGGATGGCCACGGTGTTCATATCGCCAGTGTGCGACTCCTCGCCATCCGTGAAATGTCCTTCCAGTGTAATGGTTGGGATGGTGATGCGGAATGCGCCTGTGGCATCTGCATCTCCGCTGTAGGTTTTGGCGACGATGAGCTCGCCACGGGCATGCTTCGGGAAGGTGCGCTTGTCACTGTAGCCGAAATCGCCAGGTGTCCAGGTGCCGTCTTCGCTGTCGATTTTCAGCAGTTCCACGGTGGCAACGGCTCCTTTGGGGGCACTTTGCCAGCCGTTGACAGCCAGCGAGAGTACCTCGCCATGGGAGAGGCCCGCCTCGCACAGCGGTATCACCTGGTGGAAGCTCTTGCCTGGCGCCACGGAGACGATGTTCTGCACGGAGTATGCAGGGCGCTTGCTGGCGGCGATATGGGCCTCGCGGGTGACCGTGATGTCACCGTAGGTGTTGTGATGCCAGAAGGCCACGCTTTTGCTGGTGAAGCTGATGGCCTTTCCAAGGCGGTGGTTGTCGAACGAATGGAACTCGAAGGTCGGGTTCTGAAGCAGGTTTTGCCCAAGGCAGGCAAATGCCAATGCGCAGGTCAACAGAATGTGTCTTGTGAGGTTCATGGTGTGGCTCCTAGTTGTTCATCACCCAGGCGAGCGGGGCAAGTGGTGGTTCGGTTTCGGAGTAGGGGAGGGGGGAATCGTGGTTGCCACCAGGTATTTCCACATAGACGAAGCGGTCGTTGTCCGCCAACGCCCCCGCGAAGCGGCGGGACTGGGAGACGGGGATGAGTTCGTCGTGGGAGCCGTGTATGAGGAACACGGGGATGTTTGCGAAGGCTTCGGGGTGATAGACGGG
Organism: Victivallales bacterium; assembly: GCA_017458805.1. Classification (GTDB taxonomy): domain Bacteria; phylum Verrucomicrobiota; class Lentisphaeria; order Oligosphaerales; family Oligosphaeraceae; genus RGIG3456. The sequence continues at coordinate 18,387 of JAFTAC010000661.1, forward strand.
GGAGTGCAGCCTGTAGAGCTCTGGTTTCTCCTCTGGCGTGCCACCGTAGGCGGCGATGATGTGGTCGGCAATCTCCTTCAGGACTGGGCGCAGGTGCTGGTTGGCGCGGCAGAAGGCGAGGTAGGGCACGATGTCCGACGTGGCTCCACGCGCCACGATGCCCGAGACATTCTGCGGGCGGAGACCACCGTAAATCAGGTTGCTGGAGCCCCCCATGGAGCCTCCAGTGAAGAAGAAACGCTGCGCATTGTACTTTTCGCGCAGAAAATCCAGAAGGGCATCCAAATCATTGACGGCATCAGGGGACATCCATGCGTTGTTGCGCAGGTTGGGTGTCAGGATGCCGATGCCCATCTTGAGGTAGGTGGGCAGCCAGGCGCGGCGCACATCCTGTCGCATGAACAGCTGTGTCTCGTGGGCCCCATGGCCATGGATGATGACAGCCCAGTCCCCCGTGCCGTTGTTGGGCGGACGGAAGATTGCCCTGTCCTCAAAGCCGTTGCTCGTGTACTCCAGCTTGAACATGTTCTCGGGATACCCTGCATTCGTAATCGGGGTGATTTGTGGATTTTCCAGCATGATGTTCTTTTTTTATGGTGTTGTGATTTGCAGGATTGCAAAAATGTTTTATATTATAGTCAATCAATGCGGGTGTAGCATAGTGGTAATGCTTCGGCCTTCCAAGCCGACGAGGTGGGTTCGATTCCCATCACCCGCTCCATCTTTTTCAAGCACAAAAACATCCGTTTTTGTGCTTGTTTTTTAATGTAACATTAGATTTTTAGTTGTCAAACGACAATAAGG
>JAFTAC010000662.1 GCA_017458805.1 Victivallales bacterium
GGCATTCTCCTGTGTGTTGTACTGTAAGATGCCATAATATACCACGTGATACTCCTTTTGCAAAATTAATTACGCAATTAAACACTAGCACCCCATCGGGAAAGAACACAAGGCATACCCGTCGTCGCTGTGCTCCCTTGTCCTCCGTAGCTTCAGCGAAGGAGGATAGGGCCGCCGCTGCGCGGCTATCAGACTATCCGCTTCGCGTCGCTCGCGTCCGCCGTTGGGCGGAGAAGTCCGGCGTTTTTTTCGCGCCTGTTTTCTGTCATTGCCGGCCTAGGATAACGGAAGGAAAGATGTTCAAGGTGAAAATATCATGCAAAAAGGCTATTATAGACATATTGAATTGAGAAATCGTTACAAGCAGTTATATTATATGTGCTCACACGGAGGTGAGTCATTCGATGGAAATGACAAGCCGGACAAGGTGGCGGGTGAAATCCCGCAGCCTTGTCCGGCTTTTGCTTTTTTCAAGGGGATTTCATGCGCATTCAGCTTTCAGACCATTTCGGCTACCGACGGCTTCTGGTGTTCACACTGCCGTCCATCGCCACGATGCTGTTCACCTCCATATATGGCATTGTGGACGGCTATTTCGTCTCGAACTTTGCGGGAAAGAGCGCTTTCAGCGGGCTGAACTTCGCAATGCCAATGGTGATGATACTGTCCACGCTGGGATTCATGCTGGGGACGGGCGGAAGCGCGCTCATCGGCAAGCTGCTCGGGGAACAGAACAGGAAGCATGCCAACGAGCTGTTTTCCATGCTTGTGTATGTCACGGTCCTGGCGGGTGTGCTGTGCTCGGTTCTGGGGATGGCGCTTATCCGCCCGCTTTGCGGCTGGCTCGGCGCGGATGGAGACATGCTAAGGGAAGCCGTGATCTACGGGCGTGTCTGCCTGGCAGGGCTTCCAATGTTCATGCTCCAGATAGAGTTCCAGACATTCTTCATCCTTGGTGAAAAGCCCAGGCTTGGGCTTGCGACAACTCTCCTTTCGGGCTGCTCCAATATGGCGCTGGACGCGTTGCTGGTGGGGATGTTCCGGTGGGGTGTCGCAGGAGCTGCCGTGGCCACGGTGGCAAGCCAGACGATCGGGGCAGTGCTGCCGCTGGTTTACTTTCTGCGCCCCAACGACAGTCTGCTGAGGCTTGGCAGTATGCGCTGGTATCCGAAGGACCTGCTGAAGGTATGCCTCAACGGCTCTTCGGAGATGATGTCCAGCGTCGCAATGTCCTTCGTCGGGACCATCTACAACGTGCAGCTCCTGAAATACGAGGGGGAGAACGGCGTGGCGGCATACGGAACGCTGATGTATGTCAACTTCGTCTTCCTGGCCTGCTTCATCGGCTACTCCGTCGGCGTCGCGCCGGTCATCAGCTACCACTTCGGGGCGCACAACCACGCGGAGCTGAAGAATCTCCTGCGAAGGAGCCTGAGCCTGATCGCCGTTACGGCGGTCTTCATGTTCCTGGCGGGCGAGATTCTGGCAGTCCCGCTCGCGCGACTCTTCGCCAGCTATGACCAGGGGCTTCTTGCACTGACCCGCCACGCCTTCGCCATATTCTCATTCTCATTCCTGTTCGTCGGCGTCCCGATTTTCGGCTCCGCGTTCTTCACCGCCCTGAACGACGGCTTGACCAGCGCCCTCATCTCGTTCCTGCGGACGATGCTTTTCGAGCTGGTCTGCGTGCTGGCGCTTCCTCTGGTCTGGGGGACAGACGGCATCTGGGCGTCAATGGTCGTGGCCGAGATCACGGCGTTCGCGGTGACGCTCTGCTTCCTCTTAGGAAAGCGAAGAAAATACAAATACATCTGATGCGGAGAAGTCCGGCGGCCTTTTTGGCGTCCAGAACTCTGAATGTCAACTCTGCTCCTCCTTTCGGGATTGCCGGCATTTGAGCCTGCAAATCCCCTGCGTCATCGTTCCCATTGGGCAGAAAACGCACCAGCTTCTTGGCTTGTAGAGGAGCATCACTGCCAGGCCGATTATCGTTGAGGTAAGCATAAGGCTGTAGAAGCCGTAGGCGAATTGCGCAATCCATTCGTATGCCTCCGGCAATGTCCCTCTTGCGTATGCCCAGTTCCATGGAAGGCGGAATGTCCACAGAAGCGTGACAACCTGCCTGAGATCCCGTGCCCCTGAGGCGACAAGCCAGGTCTGCAGAATGATTACGGAGAACATGAGCATGAAGAAGACGAGGAAGCCGTAGCGGAACCATGTGGACACAAGGAGTCGCGGCGTTCCATTTTGGCGGCTGAGCCGCAGGGACGAGCCAAGCAGATTGAAGAGCTGCCCGCGCCCGCAGAGATGGTTGCAGAACCATTTGTTGCCAGGGAACAGCGCGAGAGCCAGCGGCAGGATGAAATCGA
>JAFTAC010000663.1 GCA_017458805.1 Victivallales bacterium
ATATAGCACGCAAAACTCTATATTGCAAATTTTGCCATAATAAAATTTTTTGTCAAGAATTTTTAGCATTTCAAAGTCATTTTTTTAGTGGTTTTAAATGCATGGTAAAAAAAACATCTTATTTAGCCTTTTTTAGATTATCCAAATTCCTTTTACTGACATTTTCGGTATTGTGAGGAAATATGATCAGGAAGACAACGGAATTGGTGCAAAGGCAAAGGCAGGGGCAAAGGGTATTAATTCTTTAGTTGCCGTTATTTTTTTCCTAGAAGACCTACCCTAGCTAACCTAAGCCTAGCAGACTTAGAGGACGTAGAAGACCTACCCTAGAAGACTTAGTACTTTAAAAGCGAATTATATACTTGAGTTTTCTGGATGCACTAAGTCTTCTAGGGTAGGTATGCTAGTTTTTCTAAGTCTTCTAGGCCTAGGTCTTCTAGAGTAGGTCTGCTAGGACTGCTAGGCTTAGATCTTCTAGGATGCCGTTCAAGGCAACTCAAGTATATAATTCTCATTTGCAAAAACAATATAGAACTGGCATATTAATGGCCAGTCACACAATTACGTATCTTTAAATAACCTCGACCTTCCAGGGAACTCAACTACCCATGAAAAACACCAAATCCATACGTCCATTTCACTTGCTCTGCCTTTTCTGCAGAATCGGTCGCGGAACGCCACTTGAACTTCGTCATGGCAAAACAATTGAAGAGCTACTGACATACGTCAGGGAGCATCCAGAGGCGATGCTGGAGCTAAACTGCAACTGCGCCAACGTCTATTCCGTCCAGAACCCAGGACCTGGGGATGACGTGGGCGGCCCTCTTCTCAACAAACGCCGCGACCTACGGATTCTTCGCTTCCTTGGCATGACCCCAGGGCAGGCCAAGCCCGCAAGCGACCTTATAGAGCAGACTGTCGATGTCATCAAGACCACGGAGGGACTGTGCAGCTCAGGCGTTGGAAGCGAGTGGCAAGGTTGCCCGTACGCCGACAAGGGCTACTTTGAGAAATCGTGCAAAGTCCCATACGGCATTTCTGTGCTTCCGCGTCCTTCCGAAGCATCGCGCCTCGAAATAAAAAGATGCACTTCAGAGTCAATGGAATGCTGCGACAAGCTCCGAATCAGACCCCACCACCTGCTTTGCATGTCCTGCTTCTATGGCCGTGGGATAATCAATGACAATTTAAAGCCCATACAGGAAGACAACCTGTTCGAGGCGATTCACCGTATGCAGGAGAATCCAGGCATCCCCGTGCAGCTTGTCGAAGGCTGCTGCATGATATGCCCGCCTTGCTCAAGATACAAAACAGAGGGCAATCTTTGTCTTGGAGGCGGCATGGCGCTTCGTGACGAACTCAAAGACCTGGAGGTGCTCCACAGGCTAGGCATGAGCTATGGCGAAGAACATCCTGCCAGGGAACTGTTGCAAAAACTCTACAGCTCAATTCCCAATGTTCATGCCATCTGCTCTTTCGGCATGGATGCCGACACAAACGGAACGCCTTGCATAACAAATGAATGGAGACCTTGCGGCAGTCTTTCGGAAAGGCAACAGAGCGGTGAAGCCGCATATAGGATTGCAAGACTGCACAATCTTGGTGTTGGAACTTCCCAAGAACCTTAGCTGCGGTAGTGGCGTTTACCTCGCCAGGGAAAACACCAAAACACGGCCCGAGTAGTCGGGCACATAGAGGCGTCCATCAACGAAGGCAGGGGTACCAAGGAGAGGCGAGCCAACATCAAAACGTGCAAGCACCTTGCCGTCAGAGGGATTGACGGCATAGAGGACACCGTCACCGCCAGCGCAAATAAGGCGTCCATCAACCATCACGGTCGAGGCCTCCATGGTGACTTGCGGTCCGCGGTACTGAATGGTCGAGAGAATGGCTTTTCCCATGGTGGTCTTCATGTCCCAAAGGGGCTTCAGTGTCTGCAGGTCAAAGGCGCAGCAGCCGACTGCGCTGGTTCCGCAGAATGCCATATTATCGGCAACCAGCGGCATGGAAGAGACGTGCATCTTAATAGGTGTTTCCATCATGCGCACCAGCTCACCGTTTTCAGGGTTGAAGACAGCGGCCCCGTGCCTGCCGTCGCAGCGCAGCAGAGTGCCGTCTGCCAGGACAGCCAGCGTCGGCTGAAAAAGGAAGCCTGCCTTGCTTTCGGTCTCCTTTGTATTCCACAGAAGCGCGCCAGTGGCTGCGTCAAACGCCTGGAGGTAGCCCCAGTTCACGGCCATAAAAAGCTTCCCATTGTGATAGACAGGGCCCATTGTAGTGCCGAAGACATCCCTGCATGACTCGACTGTCCACACCGTCTTGCCCGTTTCGCAATCGACGGCCCGCAGAGAGGCCCCGCAGCCGCCATAAACATTGCCACCGCCAAGGCAGGGCGCCGAATGGCAGTTGTCGTCAATGGAAATCCCGCTCGGCGAGTTCTTCCACAACTCCTTACCGTCAGCGATGTTCAGCTTGAAAATCCTGTTGCGAACATCAACGCCATACACGAACTGCCCGTCGAGCACAAGCGAATTGCGCACGCTGAAGCCCGTCGTATAGCGCCATGCGATGGTGCCCGTCGCGATGTTCATCGCGCAGACACCGCCCTCGCGGGAGTTGTTCTCGTCCTCAAGGCCGACGATGACGAGTCCATTGGCGACCACTGGCTTGCCAAACAACATCTTTCGCGGGAAGCACAGAGTGTTCTCCAGCCGGAAAAAGCCGTCTTTCTCCGAATGGAACTCTGCTGTCAGAGTGCTTGGCTTGTTCGCAATTCGAACATTCATGCTTACCTTTCCGTCGGCAATATCGCTCTTATAGCCAAGCTTCCACAGCCAGGAAGTACACTGCTCCATCGGCAATGACTTGCCATCAATGACAGCGGAGACCGCATCCACCTTGCATGACATACCGAAGCCCGAGGCCGTGATATTTCCATTGGAGTCGCGCAAGGCCATGATGCGTGGCGTGATATTGGATTCAACCAGCTCCGTCGTGCAGTTTGCATCCTTGTCGATGTGGAAAATGCGGATTGCGCCAGGCATGTTTCCAGCGCCGCCGCTGCGCGACTGCCCCGTGTTCCACATCGGAATCGGCAAATCGACGCTTGCCTCGTACCAATGCGTATGGCCGTATGCCAGCCCGATGACTTTCCAGGGTGTGAGGTCAAAGGAGTTCTCCACACCTGGTCCAATATAGGTCGTCACACCGAAATACGGACGCCAGTAATGGTTGAAGAAAAACACGGGTGCGCCCTTCGGCCAGGTGTCCAGCAGCGATTTTGTGAACGCGACGATTTCAGGGTGCGTATAGCTGGGGCGACGGTCGCCGCTCCCCATTGGCAGGACGATGAAAAGCACATCACCCTCCACGAAAGCATAGCGTGTCGGTCCGCACTGCGCCTCATAGAAGGCGTCGCCCGTGCCATGCTCGCCGACAAGGTCGTGGTTGCCCAGCGTGACATACGCGCGAATGCCCCCAAACGTCTCCGCCTTCATCTCCTTGCCTGACATTGTGATACCGTTCTCCCGGCACAAGTCACCAGTGGAAACCACAAATGCGCAGTCATCGCACAAACCGCGTTCGCCAACCCCACGATAGAAGGGGAGACTGCTCCCACCATGCTCCTGGTCGGAGAACTGGATGAAACTGAACTCCTTCCGACGCAGACGCGGCGTAAGGCGGAAGTCAATGCCCGTCGTCTTCTCTTCGGAGACAGCCTGCCAGAACGCCTCCGTCTGGCGGTCTGCGGGGACCACCACCGACACCGTC
>JAFTAC010000664.1 GCA_017458805.1 Victivallales bacterium
AGAGCTTCTAGAGCTTCTAGAGCTTCTAGAGCTTCTAGAGCTTCTAGAGCTTCTAGAGCTTCTAGAGCTTCTAGAGAAAAAACGCAACGGAGCAAGAAACCATGACAAAGCCACGTCGCCATTTTATCATCGACCGCGGATGCACAGGGTGCGACTCCTGCCGTCCTCTATGCCCTGTCGAAGCTATATGTTTCGGATTGGAAGGTGCTACCATCAACCAGCAGAAATGCATTGGATGTGGAACCTGCTTCAACAATTGCGCTTCCGAGGCCATCCGCGAGATATCAGAAGAAGAACTGCAAAAACTAGCCACTAGCCACTAGCCACTAGCCACTAGCCACTAATCACTAACCACTAACGAGGAGAACAGGATGAGCTACACGATTGGAAATGGTATCGTCACAGAATCAGCGAGAGAACTGCAGATTGCAGGCAAGTACGACGTACTGGTCGTAGGAGGCGGAATAGCGGGCTTCGGCGCTGGTGTTGCGGCAGCCCGCAAAGGCTGCAAGACCCTGATAGTCGAACAGACCTCCGCACTTGGCGGTCTCACGACGGTTGGGCTGGTCAACATCCCGCTGGATCTCGCCGTCGGCATCGGGAAGGAGATGCTGGAGCGTCTGGATGCCTGCCAGGGCCACTGGCACAGAAACACCGACCCTGAAAAGCACAAGCTTATCCTAGACCGCATGGTCAAGGAATCGGGCTGCGACGTGCTGTTCGTCTCCTTCGCCGTGGATGCAATTGTGGAGAACGACACCATCAAGGGCGTCGTCATTGAAAGCAAGTCGGGTCGCCAGGTCATTTTGGCGGACAGGGTCATCGATGCCACGGGCGATGCAGACGTTGCCTATTACGCTGGGGCCGAGTGCTTTTCGGGTCGCCCCACGGATGGCAAGCACCAGGCATGCTCACTGGAGTTCCGCCTCGGTGGCGTGGATTGGGACGCCTACCTCAACTCTGACCTCAAGGCGAAGGACCCGCAGTGGATTGACCTCATCCAGCGCTCTGTTGAAAACGGCGAGATGCCTTATATGATTGAGAACCACCTGAACTGGGTGACGCACCTGCCTGGCCGCCCGCAGCACTGCGGAAAGGACGAACTCAGTTTCTGCATCGCCCACTCGCGCAACTGCGACCCTCTCTCCGCAAGGGACCTGACACGCATGTACATTGAGGGACGCGAACAGGCCGACATCCTCTCCAAGTTCATCAAACGCAACATCCCTGGCTTCCAGGACAGCTATCTGATTGACACGGGACTGCTTCTGGGCGTGCGTGAAAGCAGGCGCATCGTCGGCGAATACGTCCTGAAGACCCTAGATTTCGCACGTGGCGAGCGCTTCCCCGACGCCGTCACCCAGACCAACCACCACTATGACCTGCACAACCCCGACGGCCCAGGCAACATCAAATGGGCAGAGGAAATCATCGACGGCAAGGTGTGCTACGTCTCCAGCCACGGCGGAAAGGGCTCCTGGCCGCCTCCTGGCGGCTATGAGAACATGACGGACGGCTGGGGACGCAGGGGCGACGAGCGCCAGTTCCGCAAGAACCCGTGCGACATCCCCTACCGCACGCTCATCCCCGTCAAGCTGGACAACCTCATCGCCGCAGGCCGCTGCCTCTCCAGCGAGTTTATGGCACAGGCAGCCTCGCGTCTCATACTGACCTGCCTGAACATGGGGCAGGCCGCTGGCACCGCCGCCGCACTCTCCCTCAAGGACAACGTCACGCCCCGCAAGCTGGATGTGGCGAAACTCCAAGGCATCCTTGCACAGGACAGGGCCAACTGATTCACCTACCACCAAGCGGTGAGGTGTGCGTCGCGGAACTCGCCTGTGTGCAGGGTATGCGGGATGTTTTCGGCCTCATCGAGAAGGAAATCAAGGACAAATAGTGCCTGGCCGATGTCGGCACCGCTCAAGTCGATGACGTGTTGTTTCCGCTGTTTGAGCGGAACGGCAGCTGCAGTGACGGCGTTTTTAAGCTGCCCGATGCGTTCTAGAAGCGCATCAGGGCAGCTTTTTGCCTTATAGGCGTCGTAGGCGTCGGGTATGATGCGCAGCCATTGGATGACAAGGTGACCAAGTTCCGCAGTCAGATTGAACGTGGAGGCCATGCGTTTCAAGTGCATGGAGCGCATATCGGGCTGGAGTGGAAGCGGTGAACGGCATTTTTCGGCTGCGGTCTTGTAGGCTTGTTCCGCCAGTTCGGTCATTTCGACAATCTGCTCCATAATGGCCGTCCACTCGCGGGTGCGTGCAATCAACTCATCGTTTATATCACGGTGCCAGTGGATTCTGTTGCCAAAGCGATGGTAGATGGAGAAGCGGGTGCCTGGAAGCACGCGGTTGCACGCAGGCGCAATCGGCGCGATGGCAAACGTTGTTTTCCCCACGGTGACGGTTTGCGGGCGGAGGAACGGCTCAATCAGCGCGCCAGCCTCGTCTCCATAGAGCTTGCGGCAGACAAGCGGCAGAAGCCCCTCCTTCCCGAATACCGATTCAGGGAGAATCTGTCCATGGCAGATGTCCCTGTAGAACGCCATAAACGCCTCATAGCTCTCTTCGGGGTAATCGACGGGGAACCGTGTGCCAACAGGGTTCCACAGGTATTCCGCCGTCATTGCCTGGCGCGGTTCCTGGAAGGCGTTGCCGAAGCCTGTGACGACTGTGTTCGCCCCCCTGAAGTATTTTGCGCAGCTTGGGTCTGCTGTGCAAGGAAGGCTGTTGTAAAATCCGTCGCCAGAAGAAAATAGCACGATGGACAGCCTTTGCTTCTCTCCAATGGCGGCGCGCATCTCAGGAATGCGTTTTTGCGTGTCATGACCAATGAACTGCTCGCGCAGCATCGGCTGGATCGCATGGTTGCGGAGGCAGCCAGATAACACATGGAAATACTCCCTGTGATAGGCCCATTCGGCATCGTCCTCACGGCAACTGCTGTAGTTCGGGCTGGGCATGACAACCACGCAATCGCGGGCGGCGTCGTAGTCGCTCGCAGGGTCTTTGACGGAGGCAATGGCCTCGTAGAGCTCGTCATAGAAATTGGCAAAGGCCCCAGCCATGCCGTCGGGGGCGTTGCTTTCGTCATTTGGCCAGCGTTTGCGGCACTCAGGGCAACGCGTCGCCCAGGCCTTTCTGGCGCCATTGCGGCTGGAGATGTCCAGTCCGTGGATGTAAAGCAGGCCAGGCTGAATGGCGCGAACGAACTCCCTGATGTTCTCGCACTTGAGCCTGCGAAGCTCCTGGTTGCTCAGGCACGTGCCCATCGTCGCGCCGACATCGGACTTCATCTCAGGGGAGATGCAGGGATAGACCTCGCCATCGGGGTAATGAGTTCTGTTCTGGAACTTGGGACCGTCGAAATCATGCCACTGCGCACCGTAGCCTGCGTTGTAGCCGCCAAATCCCAAGTGTATAAAGCGTCTGCGCGCCTCGGCGGCAAGTCGTCGCATAAACGCGGCATAACCGGGGAAGCGTTCTGGATTCCACCCAAAGCCATCGATAAGAGCACCGTTGAGCTTGAAGAAGGCGAGGGTATCCAATGCGCTGACAACCCGTTTGAAGAGTGCTTCGAGCCCATCGCCGTCGTCCTGGCTCCAGCTGCGACATTCGACGAAGAGCAGCCAGTTGACGCTGCGGACGGCAAACTCGGGATAGTCGAGAACGCTCCCTTCTGGCAGGCAAATGGCATCGTCGCAGATGGTTGCAAGCTGAAGCAGCGTGGCTGTTGCATAGATGAACGCCGCTGGACCTGCGCCTTCGACCGTAATGGCATCTGGGGCAATGGTCAGGCGGTATGCCTGGTTGTTTGAATGGGAGAATGTGCGAAAAACAAGAGGCGTTTTCCCCTGCCGCCCATAAAGCCGTGCCCCCATCTCAAAGGCATACGGCGGTATGGCACACTCTTTGGAGAGGGAAAAGCCATTGAAAGAAAGCGTGCTGCCTGAAAACGTCGCTTGGGCTGGCGTTGGAAGAATGGTTGGTATCATGATATTGCCTTTGGTTGTGTGAGATGCCCCCTTGCACCTGTTTTTTTGAAATCGTATAAATACTTTAATTTGTAATTTCCACAAAACAATCCGACATCACGAATAGTTTTGCAACGTCCCCTTGTAATATAACCCATTTTGAGTATATTTACAGTTCTTGAGCAATCATGGAGTAGAAATAATCTCTCTTTTCAACAGGACTCCCCAAATATGAACAAGGTAAAACTGCTTTTTATCAGCGCATTTATGACTTTGGCATTGGCGATGGCTGGCATCCAGCCTGTCAAAGCCCTGTTGCCGCCAGTTATTGACGGAGAACTTGACGATGCCTGCTGGCAGAACGCACATTTCTACTCGGAGTTCTACACATACAACACGCCTGAAAAATCCACGCTGAAAACAGAGTTCGCCGTGGCATACACGGAGACGCATGCTGTTTTCGCCTTCCGCTGCCTGGACATCCCGTCGCCAAAGAATCCAAAGGATTTAAATCCCAAGGACCTTTTCAAGGAGTGCGTGGAAATCATGCTTGACCCAACTGGCGGCAAGGACACCTATTTCCATTTCGCCATCGGCAGAAACGGCGCGCTCTTTGACAGAAAGTGCGAGCAGGGAGGCTTTCTGGGAGACAAGGAGTGGGAAAGCAATTTCACGGCAAAGGTTAAATTGCAGGAGAACAGCTGGAGCTGCGAGGCGGCCATCCCATACAGGTCACTGGAACTCAGGGATGGCGGGGCTTCAGAGTGGAGCATAAACGTGGCACGCGAATCCACCGAGCTGGCAAGCATCGCCAAAAACGGAGCCTTCAATGTGGCGGGCGCCTTCCTCCGGATGCCCGCGCCTGATTTCAGCTTGAAACCCTATTCCTGGGAACTCTCGCCCATAACCTACAGGCTTCAGCTCAAAGAAAAGAAATACGCCTTCACGATTTGCGGCGAGATAGTCAACCATACGGGCGGTGACAGCAAAATCATCGTCACAAGCACCCTGATTGGTCCCGACGATATCACGGCCTTCGGCTCCAATCCTTTCCCCAAAATAGAGAAAGACCGTTCTGCCAAGTATGAAAGCCCCGTGTTGAAGGGTGGTGAAAGCGGCAACTACAGGATTGTCACCCAAATCAGGGACATGGACAACGGCAGAATCCTCAAAGACAGAGAAGACAAAATCGTCGCCCAGTATGAACCCGTTACAATCAAAGTTCGCTCCCCATCGTACAGAAACGCCATTTTCGCCACGCAGAAACTGGAAAACGTGCGATTTGACGTGAACATGCATCTGCCAGAGGCAGAGCATAATGCCCTCAAGGTCCATGCAGGGCTGCGGACTGAAGAGGGCAAGGTGCTTGCGGAGAAAACTTCATCAGCGAATGCCGCAAGCGTTCCATTCACTTTCCCCTGCAAGGAACTGCCAGAAGGCAACATCATCGTCTTTGCCTCTTTGATGGACTCAGACGACAAATCCCATGGAAACGCAACGGAGACCCTGCGCAAACTGCCATACAGGAAAAACGAGGTGTTCCGCGGGGACGATGGCAACTGGTACATCGACGGCAAGAAGAGGTTCCTGCTGCTGGGCTGGAATTCCACCCACGCAGAGCAGCCTGGCTATGTCGCCACGATGCCCCGTGGCAAAAGCGAACTGATGATGAGCCCCATGGGTTTCGGGCTCGTCTCCAGCGGTTTCAAGGCCAGATATCAGAAAGAGGGCTGGACGGATTACGCCAAGGAGTTCTTTACAAAGCGCACGCTCAACTATATGAAGGATGAAAACCTCTTCGCTCACTACTGGCTGGACGAGCCAGACTGCATGGGGTGGTCGCGTGAATTCGCCACCCGCGTGGCAAAGCTCATTGCGGAAATCGACCCATGGCATCCCGTCGTCATTTCGACAGGGACGCAGGGGGTTACGGCCTATCCAGATTCAGGCGAACTGAACGGCTTCCACTGCTATCCGTCACCGCGTGTCGGCAAGCCAATGGCGAACTTCACGAAAATCGTCGCCTGCCTGGATAAGTACAACAGGGAGAAGGAAAACTTCGACAGGCCGCAGGACATCGTCTATCTCCACCAGGGCTTCAACTACGGGGACGTGGGCAACATGAACACGTGCATCCCGTCATACGAAGAGTACCGCAACCAAAACTTCCTTGCGCTGGCGATGGGATGCACGGGCATACTGCACTACAATCGGGTCGGAGTCGCCTATCCAGAGCTGCTGACAGGGATGCAAGAGCTTACCAAAGAGCAGAAAATCGTGGGTGAACATGCCATGATTCAAGAGCCGATTCAACTGGAGTCTCCTGTTCCAGAACTGAAACTGCGGGCTTTCAAAAACGAAAACGACGGCTCCTTCTGGATTCTTGCAGTCTATGCCGCATACGGGGAAAAGACCTTGGAGATTCCTGTTCCACAGGACGGTGGATGGCAGGTTCTCAGCGAAAAACGCACCATCACTGCCCGCAATGGCAAACTGCAGGACAGCTTCACTGCCTTCGAGGCACACATCTACACTACCGACAAAAGCGATTTCAAGCTGAACTCCGTCAAGGAAATCGTCAAGAGAATCGATGACGAATACGAATCGCGCAGAAAGCCTGGCAACCTGGCCTACCAGCGTTTTGAAAACCAGGTGCTGAAAGTCACGGCCTCCTCCAACAAGTACCATAAACAGTCCAGTTACGCAAAGGACACCTGCCTTTGGCATGTCACAGACGGCGTCACCAGCCGCCCCTTCCCCGACTTGGACCCGCAGTGCTTCTACGATGCAACGCCAAACAAAACGCCAGACTGGATTGCACTCGCATTCCACAACCCCGTGACTGCTGGAAGAATCGTGGTGTATCCTTTCGAAAACAGCCTCTGCGACTACGAGGTGCAAATCAGCGTGGATGGCGATGAATGGAAGACCATTCAAAGAATTGAAAACGCCCAGGGCGAGTTCCAGACCATCCAGTTCCCACCCCAGACGCTAAAAGGCGTGCGGGTCTTCGTCACCAAGACCAATGGTCCCGATACCCGCATCAGCGAAATTGAGGTTTACGAAAAATAACAGGAACCATACGATGAAAAAACACATCTTCACTCTGGTTTTTGCCGCCACGCTCCTTGCCTTCTCGGCGGATTTGACAGCCCCTAGACTTGACCTCCCATTGAATGAAGGCGACACAGAGCTGTTGGCAAAATCAGCCAAGTTGCATAACCCACAGCTTATGAGCTGGGTTGACGGCCCTGCAGGAAAAGCCCTTTACCTCGACAACAAACTAGGCGAGAAAAACCATGCGTTGCTTACCATCCCGATTCCAGACGAAATACGGAATGGCCAGCCATTTACCATATCCATGCAGGTGAAGACGCCGGCGCAGTTGCACAAAAGCCGCCAATATGAACTCCTCCGCATCACCAATGGGAAAAAGCCAGGTCTGCGCCTCCATCTCTCGTGGAAACGATTCCGCACGGAACTCAGCGAAGATGGAATCAATGCCGTCAGTTTATGCGCACCGACTGGCAGTTCCCCCCAGGTGGAACCTGACAGATGGTACAGCATCGGCATTACCTACGACGGCAAGGAAATGCGCTTCTACCGAAACGGGGAAATGCTTTGGAGCAAAGAGGCTACGTATAAAGTCTCCGAAAAGGCCAAGGAACTCCGTATCGGCGCCACGAGCAGACAGGGTGTCTGCTACTATTACGAAGGGGCCATCACGAACTTCAAATACTTTGCAGAAGCCCTCACGGCCGAGGAAATGGCAAAGCTCGCCACTCTTCAATAATGCTGCACAGCCTGATGTAATCCAAATCGTTATCAAGTTTTTTCACCATGACCACCCAAGACCTTGCCTTTGAGATACTTTCCAATCGCGCTGGCGTAGCGGAGCCAACCGCACCAACGCTTGCCGATGTCACCTCTGCCGCCGAGATTCTGGAAAGCACAACATGCACTGAACCGACTGCGGAACGTTTCCACGCCCTCAACGTCATCAAGGCGGCACAGGACCGCATCACCCCAGAATGCTATGTGGATTTCTGCGACGCGGAAATGACCCTCATGCCTGGCGAACTGGACGACATCTACTTCAACTTTCCCGCGCTGTACTGGTACGACCGAGCCTTCGAAAAAGTGCTGGAAGAGGTGCAGCAGGAAAGCGTCCCCGCTGGCGGAACAGTCCTGTGGCACATCTACAACATGGGCTATGTGGTCAAGACCGCAAAGCACTGCTTTGCCATTGACCTGCATCACCGCCGCTCGGAGGAAATGCTTCCCGTCCTCGACTTCATCGCCATCACCCACAACCACGACGACCACTATACAAATCGTATTGCGCAGGGGATGAACCGCGCCCACAAACCCGTCATCACCAATTTCTACCCCAACGACGGCTACAACGTGCCCTATCCTGACAACGGCTACTTCAAGGGACCAGAACACACACTCCACCTCGGAGACATCACCGTCACCACCTACGAGGCCGACCACAACGTCAAGCTCCACAACTTCGTGCAACCTGTCGAAATCACCTGCGGCACCGAGGAGAACGCATGCGTCATTCTCTCCAGCGGGGACACCTGCGATGCGAAGCAGCTCAAGCACCGCTCGCCTAAAATCGACTTCCACATCGTCCACCCATACGTGGGCCTCAAGGTCGATGAGGCGGCAAATCTCTTGAATCCACACTGCACATTAGTCAGCCATCTTGAGGAATACCACCACTCCATCGACAAATGGAGATGGACCTGGCGACAGGGCTACGAGGCAGCCCAACGCATCTGGCAAACAGGCCACAACGCCATCGTGCCCGTCTGCGGCGACAAAATCATATTCAAATAAAGGATTGTGCAATAGATTTATGTACGAGAAAGAACGTGAAGAGGTCGCCTATTTTATGAGGCGGCTGTATAGGCAAGGCCTGACAACCACCAGCGGCGGCAACGTTTCCTGCCTTACCTCCGACGGCAACATGGCTATTTCCGCATCCCAGTTGGACAAAGGCGAGCTTCAGCCAGAGGGCGTTGGCATAGTCTCGCTCTACGATGGACACTCACTGACGCCAGAATTGAAGCTCAGCATCGAGACAGGTCTCCATCTGGCAATCTACAGGGCGCGATCAGATGTGAAGGCCATCGTCCACGCACACCCCATAACGGCAACCGCCTTCTGCGCAAGCACACTGCCCATCAACACGCATCTTACAGCGGAGGCATACGCCCTGCTGGGCGACCCTGTCTGGATTCCATACGCCCTGATGGGCACGCCTGAACTGGCGGAGAAGGTGGCTCAATGCATGGCTCCACCCGCTCTGTGCGGCCTGATGGAAAACCACGGGGTCATTACCGTGGCGCCAACCTTGCTCTCCGCCTTCGACAAACTGGAACTTCTCGAAGGCGCCGCACGACAGACTATTCTGCTGAAACAGATAGGATTCCCCCACGAGCTGACCGCTGAACACCTTGCTGAACTGGACAGGTTTGTGGGAAGATAGGCTCCATTCAACAATACTGCTTACATTTCCGCAAGCTTATCGAAAGCGGCAACGATTCCAGCAAGCGTCTCCTTTCGTGCAACAGGGATGACCTCGCTCTGGATGTTCTTCAGGCGCGGGGCTTTGCGCAACAGGCTGATGACGTGTTTCCAGTCGATGTTGCCATGCCCAGGGGTCTGGTGCTGGTCGTTGATGGCATTGTTGTCGTGGAGGTGGCAGTTGACGATGTGCGGCAGCATCTTTTCGAGTATCTGGTCATCGTGGTGGCGCGGTACACCAACAGCGTCGAAGGCGCGGTTGGCGGCATTGTCCGCATTGTCCTGCTCCTTGGTGGACATGAGGTTGGCGTGCCCCGAATCATAGCAGAAGCCCAGAGCGTCTGTTGGAAAGCGCTCCTTGATTTTGAGCAGGTTTTCTGGCGTGTTGTTGGGGAACCAGATGTTCTCGATGCAGGCCACGATGCCCAGCTCTTCGGCCTTCGGAAGCAGTCCTTCGAGGCTCTCGCAGATGTAATCCACGTAGGTTTCGACAGTTGCGCCTGGCGGGACAGGGATGCCCGCCCCCATGTTGCCCGTGTGGAAGGTGATGGTATCGACACCGAACATCGCGCACACCTCCAGAGCGTGGATGGCCACCGCAACGAGATACTTCCGATAGGCCTTGTCGGGGCAGCAGAGGTCAAGCCTGGCGCCGAAGGGCGCGTGGGCATCCACAAAATCAAGTCCAAGCTCGGCGGCATCGCGCTGCATCTCCGCAATAAGCCCTACATTCTCAAAAACCATCTTGATAAGCGTGTCGGATAGCACGATGTGCTTTGCACCAAGTTCGGCGTAGGTCTGCATGTAGTAGCGACGAGCCAACTGGTTGGTGCAGAACTCGAAATCACAAAGATAGGTCAATGGAACGTGGAACATGATGCTTTTCCTGGTAAGATTGTTGGAAGTGATGACATTCCCTATAATTTACCACACCACACGTAAAAAACAAGGCAGTGACGGCAACGGCTTCGCACCATACGGCGATAATGACAGTTACGAGCGAAGAGG